>JABDAW010000001.1:0-7351 GCA_013288905.1 Bacteroidota bacterium
TGAAAGGTGTCGTAAGGAACAAACCCGATTTTTGTGCTCCTGACGGTGTCAACACCACCGTGCAATTTGGTTCTTTAAATGTTGAGAATGATGCCTTCCCTAATTTCTTTGGCACCTCAGCCGCTGCTCCTCATGCTGCTGCTGTGGCTGCTTTGTTAATCAATGGAAAGAAGAAATATTATAATGATTCTTTGATCCCTGACAGTGTGAGATCCATTTTACAACGAACTGCCCTTCAAATGGGTTCACAGCGGTTTGACAGCATTAATGGCTATGGATTAATACAAGCCGATGCCGCTTTACAAACTTTGATAAATCCTACTCCTATCGTATCTGATTTGCTCTATGATACAGCAATAACTCCTGGAACTCAACCTTTAGCAGTAATAGTTTTTGGTAATTATTTTATTCCCGGATCAATAGTTTATATGGATAGTACCCAACTCACTTCCACATACATTGATGCCAATCATATTAGCATTATGGTGGATACATTTTCAACAAACCCAGGTATTTATGTCTATAATCCTCCTTTGACTATTAGCGGTTTGGATGGCGGCTTTTCAGATACCTTGAAATTCTTCAGGTTCCTCAAGAAGAATATTGTAATCACTGCCTGCAAAAAGTCCAAGAAATTCGGTGAGCAACTACCAGTATTCACTTCCAGGGTAACTGTAAATGGTATAGGATTGGATTCCTCCGGATTTACCTTAGATAGTTTAGGGCTTGACAGCATTGCATTTACTACCACAGCATCAAGTTTCAGCAATACCGGTCAATATGACATTCATCCGTATCAGAATTCTATTGATACATTCTATCTTGCCCGCTACAACTTTACCTTTACCGACGGTGTGTTGACGGTCAATCCGATGCCGCTCGTGATAAGTCCTCGTGATACTACCCTCACCTATGGGGATATGATTGCTGGTATCCAGTTCAATTATTCGTATGATTCATCAATGATTGATCCTAACGAAAGAGCTGCCTTCCTTGACTCTCTTCAATCTGAGCATCAGTCATCCATCATTACAAATGAAATCGCGTTGATTAATGGTGGCAGTATTCAAACCTCTGATCTGAATGGTCTTAGCCTTATTGCCAGTGGCAAAATCGTTACCAATGGTAAAATTGTTACCAATGGAAAGATTGTTACGAATGGTAGGATCGTTACCAATGGCAAGATTGTGACCAATGGTAAAATAGTTACGAATGACATAAATGTCAGTGATACCATGAGCATCGTGAATGTCCCTGTCGGTTCGTTTAATAATTTTCAAACCAATCCTGATACCACAACTCTTGTCGGAGGTGTTGCAGTAATCAGTGGTCAGGGATTCTTGAATGGCAAGATAGTTACCAATGGAAAAATTGTAACAAATGGTAAGATCGTCACGAATGGAAAAATTGTTACCAATGGCAAAATCGTTACTAACGGAATTACAGATTCAACCCAAATAACTGACACTACCTTCATGAACTTAGTTATGATTATAGATTCTACCGATGTATATGAAGATACCATTTCTGAATTATATTCACTTAATCTGATAACAGGAATTACCTCGGGCACTCAATCCATAGTCCCCGCAGCCTTCCTGTCTGCTAATTTCGACATATCATATTCCTTAGGGACATTAACCATTTTGCCAGCCACGCTAACGGTAACTGCGGATAATAAAAATCCTTTATGCGACAGTCTCCCGACATTCACGTCAACCATTAATGGCTTCAAATACAACGATACCATTTTCCTTGGGAATCAAATCAATGATTCTTTCAATATTATTGATTCCATCCCAGTTACTTTTACTGTTCTTAATTCTCAAAATGCCGTGGTAAATGGTCTTCCTCCTGGCGGAAATTATCAAATAGTCCCCGGTGGCTTGACCCAATATCTGCCCGCAAATTATACCATCAATTATGTGAATGGAGCTTTGGTAGAACCTGCATTGGTTACTTTGACAGCAACTCCTTCTCAGCCTCCTTGCTTCGGACAATCGGGCAGTGTAGCATTGCTTGCTAATGGTGGAAACAATACCTATACCTATTCCGGCTCGCCTACTTCAAATCTGACTTCGGCAGTTTATACCTATTCGGTGTCTGACGGAAACGGCTGCACTGCAACTACTTCAGTTACTATCAGCCAGCCATCCATCTTATCTGCCTCTTCATCCTTCACGAATGTTTCTTGTTTGAATGGCACGAATGGGTCTGCAGGTGGAATGGCTTCCGGCGGTACTTCTCCTTACACTTATAACTGGAATAATGGTGCTACGACATCCACCAGAACGTCCTTGCTCGCTGGCACCTATTCTGTAACTGTAACAGATGCTCATTTCTGCACGGCAAATTCATCTTATGTCATTACGCAGCCCAATACTTCCTTTAATATTTCCTCTTCCCAAACGAATATCAGTTGTTATAACGGAGCCAATGGTACTGCCTCAAGCATTCCGTCTGGCGGCAATTCCCCTTATTATTACAACTGGAATAATGGCGCATCATCAGCAAGTATTTCTGCGCTGTCTCCCAACACGTATTCCGTAACCATTACTGATGTTAATAATTGTTCTGCGACGGCTTCATTCAATATTACCCAACCGACCGCTGCCCTAACGGCATCCTCAACAGTCGGCGGTAGTTTACCTTGCAACAATAGCACCACCACCATCACTGTATCTGCCAGCGGAGGCACTTCAAGCTATATCGGAACGGGAATAAATACAGTTGCCGCAGGCTCCTATACCTACACGGTGACAGATGCGAATAATTGCAAAGCCATCACTTCGCAAACCATTACAGCCCCCTCTGTGGTTACCTTCACCTCAATCATTAATAATGTTTCGGGATGCGGACCATTAGGCAGTATATCCGTTACTGGTGCGGGCGGCACAGGCGCTAAGGTTTACTCTGATAACAATGGCACCTCCTTCCAAGGCTCATCTTTATTCAGCAATCTGAACATTGGTACCTACTCTGTCAAAGTCAAGGATGCGAATGGATGTTTGAGCACGGTCACTCCAAAAATTATTACCACAAATTCAGGAATTACCTTTACCCAAAATGTGGTTAATGCTACAACATGCGGCACATCAAATGGAGCCATTACAATAAACGCCACAGGTGGAGCAGGAGCATATAATTATTCCAAAAATGGCGGCACTACCTACCAGTCCACCAGCAACTTCAGCCTCTTGACTCATGGCACCTACCCCATCAAGGTCAAAGATGCTTCGGGATGTCTGTCCGGAGTCACCAATGTAGTGGTCGGACCTGCATGTCGCGAAGCAGATATAGATACCTCGAATGCAAACCAATGCTGTTCCTTCACAGTCTTCCCGAATCCAGCGAAAAACCAGGCAACACTGATTTTCTCTGCTGAAAAAGAACAATCATACAGCCTCAGAATGACAGATATTACAGGAAGAATTATTCTATCTCAAAGCAAAAATTCTGTCATAGGAGAGAACCAATGCCAATTGAATCTTTCAGAAATAGCCAAAGGAGTCTATATCATATCCCTCCAAAACGAAGATGGAATATTGCAAAAGAGATTAGTAGTAGAATAATCCGCGAATAGTGAACAGTGAACAGTGAACAGTGAATAGTGAATAGTGAATAGTGAATAGTGAATAGTGAATAGTGAATAGTGAATAGTGAACAGTGAACAGTGAACAGTGAATAGTGAACAGTGAACAGTGAACAGTGAACAGTGAACAGTGAACAGTGAATAGTGAATAGTGAACAGTGAATAGTGAACAGTGAATAGTGAATAGTGAATAGTGAATAGTGAATAGTGGATAGTGGATAGTGAACAGTGAACAGTGAACAGTGAACAGTGAACAGTGAACAGTGAATAGTGAATAGTGAATAGTGAATAGTGAATAGTGAATAGTGAACAGTGAATAGTGAACAGTGAACAGTGAATAGTGAATAGTGAATAGTGAACAGGCAAAATTCTAATATTCAAATTCCATTAAAAAAGAACGCCCTTCGATAAATCATCGAAGGGCGTTCCAATTTATAATTTATAATTCCTAATTTCCCTACGCGTGGACCACTCTCCAAACCTTCATC
The DNA here is from genome assembly GCA_013288905.1 of Bacteroidota bacterium. GTDB lineage: Bacteria > Bacteroidota > Bacteroidia > AKYH767-A > JABDAW01 > JABDAW01. The sequence continues at coordinate 4,081 of JABDAW010000001.1, forward strand.
AAGCCCTTGCTCACCAGGGAAGGATGCACAAATCTCAAATTCGGGCTGTAAGTATTCTGCTTCACATAATGCCCCTGCCCAATGGATAAACAGCCGTTTTGAATTTTACAATTCCAGTTAGAAATTTATTTTAATATTTTTTTCTGATGTCTCCCAAATTTTTGGAAAAAAGCCTGAAAACCGGAGAATGATACCCAAAAACATTTCAAAAAAAGAGAGCAACATTGGAAAAAAAGAGAGCAACATTTTGAAATGGGAGAGCAACTTTAGAAAAAAAGACAACAACTTAACGACCTGCATAAGCAACATTAGAAAAAAGTGGTGGATTTTGGTGATAAAACAGAGAAGTTTTGGATTATGAAGGAAAAGCTTTAAAATAGGAGCAAACTTCTTTGGCATTAATATACACTCATTTACAGCACATTCCAAAAACATTTCAAAAAAAGAGAGCAACATTGAAAAAAAAGAGAGCTACATTAGAATTTGGAAGAGCTACATTAGAAAAAAAGAGAGCTACTTTGAAGGACGAATAAGGGCTTTTAGACCTGTGGACGCTTGTTTTAGGCAGTAAACCGCGAACTTTACCATTAAAATCCTATACCCTATTGCTAATATCATTTATATTTGCAAAACCATAAGGAAGCATAAAATATTTTCAACACTAAGACACTAAGTCCACTAAGATTCACTAAGGTTCGCTTAGTGAATCTTAGTGGACTTAGTGTCTTAGTTTTGAATTTGATGTTATTGGGACGATTTTGAATTTAGGTTGCTCCATGTTGCCAGAAGAATTATCTAACTTTGCATCTCAAATCAAGAAAAAATTCCCAATGAAAAGACTCCTTATTATAGTTGACCTCTTAGATAATTCACGATCTTTATTATTCGATAAGTTATTTCTCACCACAGGTTTTCCAGGATTAAGATAGATTATAGTTCAAAAAAGTTATATCCTATCTGTGTTAATCCGGGAAAACTGTGGTGAGAAAAATATTTGTGGTTAATTTCCTAAGATGTCTAATGTTTTACACCTATCATCCAATTATTTCTTATTGAATAACAACCTTGCTCCGAAGAATGGAATCTCCAGTCTGAAGCATAATCATATAGACTCCTTTTGCAAATTCGGATACATCAATCTGATATTGATTATCGCCTTTGGCAGCATTCACGGTGGTATTCATGATTGCCCTGCCGGAAATATCTACGAGCCGCAACGTGTTTGTCTGATCTGATTCTGAAGAATAAAGAATCGTGACATTGGTCGTGGCAGGGTTGGGATAGACGTTAAAGACATTGTCATTAGCCACAATTTCTCCATCCCAAAGCCTCGCCAGTGTAGTAAATGTCTGGGTAGAACTGAAACCCGAAACATCCGTTTGAGAAGCATTGCAGACGGATTCAATCTGCCAGTCATAACTGGTATTAATAGTCAGGGAGGAGAAGGTATAATGAGAATTTGGCGGGAAGGAATAATTCGTCCAGACATTCGCATTATGCTTGCTGATCCTGATGATGTAGGAATATACACATGCCGGTTGGGTCCAATTCGCAGTAGCAGAAGTGGATGCAATATTGGTAGTCGGCAGTGTCGAAGGAACCACACATGCGGTGCTCAAAATGTATGAGGCAGAACCCGTGCAACCATTGGTGTACGAGGTCGTAACGCCATACGTACCGGGGGTATTGGGAGGGACTGTAATGGACTCGGTCGTGGCACCTGTATTCCATAAATATGTGGAATAAGCACTTGTCGATAGAAAGGCAGGCGACGTACCTTCACAATAATTATTGGCAGCAATGGAAATTACCGGGGCAGGATTAACAAGCATCGTTACCGACAAATGGGCTGAAGCAGAGCACGAACCGGTAGTTACTGTAACAGTGTAAGTTCCAGTAGCATTTACCGTAGTAGTAGAGGTAGTAGCACCATTGCTCCATATATATGAAGAATAAGTGCTTGCCAGGGCTAAGGTTATGGTATTTCCAGTACATGCAGACGTTGGACCTGTGATAACGGGAGGATTCATGAATAACGTCTGGATGATTACCTGTGAGGCAACACTCATACACCCATTGGCATCCTTAACATTGACGGTGTAAGTGCCTGCCGTCAGGTTGCTGAATAAACTATTTGCCTGGTAGGTGGCTCCATTATCAGTATATGTTTTAGTGCCTGTTCCGCCGCTTGCTGTAACTTGAATGGTGCCATAAACACCACAGCCGGAGACATTAGTGGATGTGGTAGTGAAGGTAAGAGCGGCGGGTTGATTGACCGTAAAACTTGCTGTAGCCATGCCACCACTTGTAACTGTCACAGTATAGCTGCCTGCAACCAATGCTGTGATGTTCTGTGTGGTGGCACCATTGCTCCATAGATACGCAAACGTTGATGAGCCGCCGGTTACAGTGATGTTGATAGCCCCATTAGTACCGCCATTACACGATACATTTGTAACGGTTCCGGTAACAGAAAGTCCGCCGCCAGTGGGTTGTGTAACAGTGAAAGAAGCAGTCATAGTGCAGCTATTCGCATCGGTAACAGTAACATTATAAACGCCCGCTGTCAGGTTATTAATGTTCTGGGTTGTGGCACTGTTACTCCAGTTATAGCTATAAGATGTAGTGCCTCCGGACACAGTTAATGCAACCGCGCCATTATGCCCTCCATTGGTAGAAACATTGGTAATGGATCCCGAAATATTCAAGGCAGTCGGTTGGGTGATAGTAACCGAAGTGGTTACTGTGCAGGAGTTTCCATCTGTAACGGTTACTGAATAAGATCCATTGGTAAGAGCACTTCTGTTTTGAGAAGTGGAACCATTATTCCACAAATAACTATAGGAAGTAATGCCTCCATTGACCGTTAAAGTAATACTACCATTGTTACCGTTAAAACAGGATACATTGGTCTGCGTAGTGCCAATGGTTAGCTGTGTCGGTTGAGTGATAGTAACCGAAGTGCTTGCTGTGCAGGAGTTTCCATCGGTAACAGTTATGGAATAATTACCGTTGCTTAATGAAGCAATGTTTTGAGATGTGGCATTGTTGCTCCACAAATAACTGTAGTTAGGAGATCCTCCGTTGACTGCTAAGATGATGCTTCCATTATTGCCATTAAAACAAGATACATTGGTTTGTGTTGTGCTTGTTGTTAATTGTGTTGGTTGGGTGATAGTAACGGAAGTGCTTGCTGTGCAGGAGTTTCCATCTGTAACGGTTATGGAATAAGTACCGTTGCTTAATGAAGCAATGTTTTGAGATGTGGCAT
>JABDAW010000001.1:7451-75036 GCA_013288905.1 Bacteroidota bacterium
AGTAACGGAAGTGCTTGCTGTGCAGGAGTTTCCATCTGTAACGGTTATGGAATAAGTACCGTTGCTTAATGAAGCAATGTTTTGAGATGTGGCATTGTTACTCCATAAATAACTGTAGTTAGGAGTTCCTCCATTGACTGTTAAACTGATGCTTCCATTATTACCATTAAAACAAGATACATTTGTTTGTGTTGTGCTTGTTGTTAATTGTGTTGGTTGGGTGATAGTAACGGAAGTGCTTGCTGTGCAGGAGTTTCCATCGGTAACAGTAACAGAATAAGTACCGTTGCTTAATGAAGCAATGTTTTGAGATGTGGCATTATTGCTCCACGAATAACTGTAGTTGGGAGATCCTCCATTGACTGTTAATATGATGCTTCCATTATTACCATTAAAACAAGATACATTTGTTTGTGTTGTGCTTGTTGTTAATTGTGTTGGTTGGGTGACAGTAACGGAAGTGCTTGCTGTGCAGGAGTTTCCATCTGTAACGGTTATGGAATAAGTACCGTTGCTTAATGAAGCAATGTTTTGAGATGTGGCATTGTTACTCCATAAATAACTGTAGTTAGGAGTTCCTCCATTGACTGTTAAACTGATGCTTCCATTATTACCATTAAAACAAGATACATTGGTAATAGTCGGAGTAATACTAATTGCCGAAGGTTGATTAACCACGAAGCTATTTGTTGAAACAATATTGTTACTATCCGTTACAGTTATAGTATAAGTCCCTGAAGAAACATTTGAAATGTTTTGCGTAGTTGCGCCATTACTCCAATTATAGAAATAGGGCGTAATACCCCCGCTGATAGTAATTGATACTGCGCCATTAGCACCGCCATTGCAAGAAGCATCGGTCTCCGTGCCATTGATAGTTATGGTTGAAGGTTGTGTAATAGTAAAGTTGCTTGTGGCACTACAATTATTCAAATCAGCAACTGTTACATCATAAGAACCTGCTGTTAAGGTATTGATATTTTCGGTTGTGGCACCATTACTCCAAATGAAATTGAATGCAGGAACACCTCCTGAAACAGTTAAATTAATTGCACCATCATTACCACCGTTGTATGAAACATTGGTTGTGGAACCAGATAGATTAAGAGCATTCGGTTCTGTAATAGTTACAGAAGTTGCTACAGTACATTGGTTTGCATCGGTAGCAGTGACAGAATAAGTTCCAATAGCTAAGGAAGCAATGTTCTGTGTGGTTGCACTATTACTCCATGAATAAGAATATCCTGGGATTCCACCACTAACAGTAAGATTAATACTTCCATTATTACCATCAAAACACGATACGTTAGTTTGTGTAGTATTAGTTATTAATTGTGTCGGTTGTGTAATGGTAACAGATGTTGTTACTGTACATGAGTTTGCATCTGTAGCTGTTACAGAATAAGTTCCAATAGCTAAGGAAGCAATGTTCTGTGTGGTTTCACTATTGCTCCAGGAATAAGAATATCCCGGGACTCCACCACTAACAGTAAGATTAATACTTCCATTATTACCATCAAAGCAGGATACATTCGTTTGTGTGGTACTTGTTGTTAATTGGGTCGGTTGTGTAATGGTAACTGAAGTCGCTACAGTACATTGGTTTGCATCGGTAGCTGTTACAGAATAAGTTCCAATAGATAAGGAAGCAATGTTCTGTGTGGTTTCACTATTGCTCCATGAATAAGAATATCCTGGGATTCCACCACTAACAGTAAGATTAATACTTCCATTATTACCATCAAAGCAGGATACATTCGTTTGGGAAGTACCTGTCGTTAATTGTGTTGGTTGTGTAATAGTAACTGAAGTCGCTACAGTACATTGGTTTGCATCAGTAGCTGTTACAGAATAAGTTCCTATAGTTAAGGATGCAATGTTCTGTGTGGTTGCAGCATTACTCCATGAATAAGAATATCCTGGGATTCCACCATTGACAATAAGATTAATACTTCCATTATTACCATCAAAGCAGGATACATTCGTTTGTGTGGTACTTGTTGTTAATTGGGTCGGTTGTGTAATAATTACAGAAGTTGTTACAGTACATTGGTTTGCATCGGTGGCAGTAACAGAATAAGTTCCAATAGCTAAGGAAGCAATGTTCTGCGTGGTTGCATTATTACTCCAAGAATAAGAATATCCCGGGATTCCACCACTAACAGTAAGATTAATACTTCCATTATTTCCATTAAAGCATGATACATTCGTTTGTGTGGTACTTGTTGTTAATTGTGTAGGTTGTGTAATGGTAACTGATGTTGTTACTGTACATTGGTTTGCATCGGTGGCAGTAACAGAATAAGTTCCAATAGCTAAGGAAGCAATGTTCTGTGTGGTTGCACTATTACTCCATACATAACTATAAGAAGGGATTCCACCACTAACAGTAAGATTAATACTTCCATTATTACCATCAAAGCAAGATACATTGGTTTGTGTGGTACTTGTTGTTAATTGTGTTGGTTGTGTAATGGTAATTGAAGTCGCTACAGTACATTGGTTTGCATCGGTAGCTGTTACAGAATAAGTTCCAATAGCTAAGGAAGCAATGTTTTGTGTGGTTGCTGAATTACTCCATGAATAAGAATATCCTGGGATTCCTCCACTAACAGTAAGATTAATACTTCCATTATTACCATCAAAACACGATACATTAGTTTGTGTAGTACTTGTTGTTAATTGGGTCGGTTGTGTAATGGTAACTGATGTTGTTACTGTACATAAGTTTGCATCGGTGGCAGTAACAGAATAGGTTTCAATAGCTAAGGATGCAATGTTCTGTGTGGTTTCACTATTGCTCCAGGAATAAGAATATCCTGGGATTCCACCACTAACAGTAAGATTAATACTTCCATTATTTCCATTAAAGCAAGATACATTCGTTTGGGAAGTACCTGTCGTTAATTGTGTTGGTTGTGTAATGGTAACTGATGTTGTTGCTGTGCAGGTAAAACTATCAGTTACTAAAACTGTATAGGGTCCTGCTGCCAGAGAAGTTGCGGGGTTTGTTGTTTCTCCTCCTGTCCATGAATAGGAGTATGGACTTTGACCTGTGGTAACTGTAACTGTTGCCGAACCATTGCTTCCATTATAACAACTTACATTTGTAAATGCGGAAATGGAAGGATTCGGTAAAGCATGAACTATTATTATTTGAGATGCTGATCCTGTGCAACCATGAATATCCGTTATTGTTACAATATAATTCCCTGCGGATGAAACATTTATTATTTCATTGATGTTTGCATTATTCCACAGGAAAGAAACATAAGGACCGGCATCAAGATTTACAGAATTACCTTGACAAAAAGTTGTCGGACCACTCGGAATGATAACAGGATTTGGTAATTGCCAGAGGGTAATATCAGTTCCATTGTCTGTTCCGATATTTGCCGGATTGCTGCCTATGACTCGGATTCGATAATGAATGCCGGGGGTAGCATTCAAAGGAATGGTAGCGGAGATAGTTCCGGTGGTTGCTGAAACTAATGTACCGATAGTAGTCGGGTTATTATTAAAACTCCCTGATGAATCACTAAGTTGTGCGGTATAAGTATTTGGAGCCACTGCCGCAGTGTCGGTAAAGGTTCCATAAGTATATAAACTCCAAACTCCTGATTGATTCCAGACTCTTACAAAGAGATTATGTGTACCGGCGGCGAGACCTGTAATGGTATATGGAACATTTACATTCGTGCCGGGACAAATTGCTGTGGTGACTGGGTTGGTATTGATTTGTGATGTAGGCATATTGGCTGTAACATCAATGGAATCTCCCATAGTGAAGTTCGGTGATACTGGAAAACCATTGCCAACACCGGGATCATTATCAAAGAAGAATTCTGCTTTTACAATTTCCACAGGTTGAGTTGTAACAGCAGGGCTGATATAGAAATTCCTTCCTGCATATTGGCTCCAACTGCCACCTTCATTCTGAACTCTGATAAATAAACTATGGAAGCCTGTTGATAATCCTGTAGTAGGAATATTGGGACTGCTATCAATAGAATCTGAAGGAATCACAAAACTTATGGCTGTTCCATTACCAAGCCCGGGATCGCTATCAAAGAAATATTCCCCATTAGTAATTAATTCAGAGGCTTGAGAAGGAGGTGGTGGAATCACATAGAAATTTTGCCCGAAGTATAAACTCCAGGAACCATTAGAATTCTCTACTCGAATAAATATAGAATGTTGTCCTTGTGATAAACCTGTGAGATCAATATTTTCAGTAATATCTATTGAATCAGCAGCAGTAAAGGATGGCAAGGCTGTACCATTCCCAACACCGGGATCGGTATCAAAGAAATATTCAGCATTAGAAATTGGAATTGGAGCATTATTATTGTTAGAAGGACTTACACTAAAGTTTCTGCCGGTATAAAGACTCCAATCACCATTGGAATTTTGTGTTCTGATAAATAAATAATGCGGACCTGCTCCTAATCCTGTCGTAGGATAATTCCCGGTTACATCTATCGAATCATTAGGGGAGAAAGTAGGAGGGATTGCCGTTCCATTTCCAACACCGGGATCGGTATCATAGAAATATTCAGCATAAACAATAGGATATGTCGTGAGGGATGATGCCGGATTAACATAAAAATTTCTTCCTGCATATAAACTCCATTCCCCAAATTCATTTTGACATCGAATAAATAAAGCATGTATTCCAGTACCTAATCCTGTCGTACTTATTGACTCATTCAAATCAATAGAATCGGCAGCAGTAAAGGAATTTATCGCCGTTCCATTCCCGACACCAGGATCGGTATCAAAGAAATATTCGGCATTTGCAATTTCTGTTTGTGTGGATGTAAGAGGTGTCGGACTTAAATAGAAATTTTGTCCGGCATACAAACTCCATGTACCATTAATATTCTGAACACGGATATATAAAGCATGGTAGCCCAAGCTCATTCCCGTAGTCGAAATGTTCATAGTAACATCCACCGAATCGCCGGAAGTCAGGGTAATAGCTGTGCCATTCCCCAAGCCGGGATCTGTGTCGAAGAAGTATTCCGCATTAGTAATCTGCTGCCCTATCGCCGGAAGGCAAAGGAGAATACTCACGACCACGATGAAAGATGTTATTATCTTTTTCATGTTTGTCGTATTAAATTATTTATGACAAACCTCTTAGTTCTGCTTCTGTGCTTTGAATTCCACATTCAATGTTCCATTCAAAGGAACACTGGCATTATTAATATTCATATAATAGACCTGTGGCAGCGTGGATGCACCGGTAAAGTTCATCGGATAATTGCCTCCATAAAGTCCTATATCTGTGCCATCGGTTCCGGCATTATGCCCTGTGCCGCCATTCAATCTCCAGTTATAATTTAATAAATTGGGATAATTTTGAGTACTTGTCGGGGCATTCACGAAAATGGTATTAGAAGCATTGTTAATGTTATTGCCACCAGAATTATTTCCGTATGGCAAAACATCTGCAGATCCATAAATAGTAATGTTATTGCTAAAGGAGTTGAAAGAAGTATTTGATGATGAAGAAATATGTGCATAAAAGAAAATATTATTAGAAACGACAGCATAATTGATATTGTTGAAAGCACCTTCTATAATATTATGGTCAATGATTAATCCTGTACAGGTACCATTTCCACTAATTCCTGATACGATAAAATTCCCCCTGACGATACAACTTGATACATTATTAAATTCAATAGTAAAACTACTATTTACTACACAGTTTTCAATAACCCATCCATTATTATAAACGTTCATTGTATTTATCCGGCAACGACTAATATATACATTGGATGGACTATAATATCCAAAAAAATTATCATAGTTTTGGTTTAATGCATTAGCAATATAAATCCCGATTATCGAACAGCCCGATGCGCCAGAAGTGGATTGAACAGAATCAAAACCTATTGCATCAACATAAGAATAGAGATTATACTGCGCACTGTCATTATAACCGGCACCAATGAGGGTAATCCGTTTATTAATGTTGATAGTACCATAATCATTTGTAGAGCCTTGCAAATAAATGGTGTCACCGTTGGAAGATGCCGTTTGAGCACTTGCAAAGGTAGAAAACGTTCCTGCTGAAATAGCATTGTTACAAACTGTTCTTACTGAAGCCATAGAGCCTAAAGAACTAAATACGAGCAGCGTTGCTGCGATAAGGTTTAACTTTTTCATTTTTTTACTTTTTTAATTAGTTTAATATTTATTTTTAATTTTGAATTTACGAATCCTTGAATTGCTCTTCCGAGACTTTTTTACGAATGCAAAATTACAGCCTTTTTGCCTCGAGGATAATAGCATAATGATGTGAAATATTTGGGTTTGGAAGGCTTCTTTGTAATGTAGAAATGTTCTAATGGGGTTGGTTTAATGTGATTGGGGATGACATTGTTTTTTTGGGGGGGGGTAGGTTTGGGAATGAGTTTAAGTGATTGATTAATGGAAATTCAATAGACATTATACCATTCGTTATTTTGTCTGAAATACTAAAAGGTATGTGTTGACGGTCATTTAGTTTCTTTTGGTCACCATTTAGTTTCTTTTGGTCACCATTTAGTTTCTATTGGTCACCATTTAGTTTCTATTGGTCACCATTTAGTTTCTTTTGGTCACCATTTAGTTTCTTTTGGTCACCATTTAGTTTCTTTTGGTCACCATTTAGTTTCTTTTGGTCGCCAATTAGTATCTTTTGAATTATTTTATTCTTCATTTTCTGAAAAATATCGGCTCAACACCCATTAACCTCCAATAGAACAATCAATTCTGGATGCCTTGTTTTGAAGAATCAGCCCTTTTGAAGCCTTCAAAACCTGATAAAAGGGATAATTCAGGGCAATTATTCAATTCAAAAAAGAGGGTGATTGAGATTAAGGGGTATTACAGGCGTTTCTAAGCATTTTTGAATTTCAAATGGACAAAGTGCCACTTGATAGTTTTATTTGAAGGGTTTTTATAGAATATGATCCTTAGTCAGGACAATCAAATAATAATTGCTTCATTCATAACCTTAATCAAACTGCCAAACTTTCAATAAAAATTTAAAAAGATAGTTGCCTCTTTGAAATAAGAACTAAGAAAAAGGGTCTTGAAGAATGGAAAATTTATCAGGAAAAGCTTCCTTGATTACTAATTCTTTCGATAAATAAGATTTAATAAAGCAGGAAAAACGATGAGCAGCAGTGGCAGCGCAAGAATTAATCCTCCTATCACCGCGATGGCTAATGGCTGATGCAATTGTGCGCCCGTGCCGATGCCCAAAGCTAATGGAAGCAAGGCAATGATGGCTCCGGTAGCGGTCATTAATTTCGGACGAAGACGTACAGAGATGGCATAGAGGATGGCTTGTTTATTTTTTAATTCTGTAGTGATCCTTCGCCTTGTAGTTTTGAATTGCTGGAAGGTGAAGATGGCATTTTCGGCGATGATTCCTACTATCATGATGATGCCCGTATAGCTGCCCACATTGAGTGGCGTATCGGTGATGAAGAGCGCAAGAATGCTGCCGGCCGTGCCAAGTATGGCTATCAGAAATATCAGAAAAGCTATTTTATAATCTCTGAATAAGAAAATTATTACCGCAAAAACCAGGAGGCTCGCCGCTATAAGGATCATTAATAATTCGTTGAACGATTTCTCTTGTTGAGCATACGCGCCTCCATAAGAAATGTGGTATCCCGGTGGCATGTGGATGCTGTCGGTTACCTTCCTTTTAATATCCTTCATCACGCTTCCAAGGTCACGATTGTCAAGGCGTGCCGTCACTGCCACCATATTCTCAAGGTTCTCTCTTTGAATCTCCGCTACGCCAGGTTTTATTTCATAATCTGCAAATTCTGTAAAAGGTTTTAGTTTGCCACCAGGCAGGAAAATAAACTGGTTCTTCAGATCCTTCACAGTATTTGATTTGTTATGAGGATAGACCATCCTGATATTGGTTAATTGTTGATTCTCGACGATAGTTCCGATTATATTTCCTTCAAGCTGAGTCTGCAACTGGAACTGGAAATTGTTAGGAGAAATAGAATATTGACCGAGCTTCACGAAGTCAGGTTTTACATTGACATAAGGACCCGCGATGGTGATTCCATTGAATACATCGGCAGTGCCTTTGGTGCTATCTACTATGGTTTCGACCTTCATCGCATATTCCTTTAATTCATCCTGATTAGGACCATAGATTTTTACTTCGACAGGCTGGGCAGAAGACATCAGATCACCCAGCATGTCGCCGATTATCTGTCCGAATTCAATGGTCAATGCAGGTTGAGTGGCGAGGATTTGCTGGCGGATATCATCAATCACTTCATCGGTAGTTTTCTTGCGGTCTTTCTTTAATTGAATCAGATAATCACCCCTGTTGGGCTCCGTTAAAAAGAAACCCATCTCCGTTCCGGTACGTCTTGAATAAGCCTCTACCTCAGGGACTTTGATGATGAGCTTCTCTACCTCACGAAGCATCCTGTCAGTCTCCTCAAGAGAAGTTCCTGGAGGCGATTTGTAGTCAAGCACAATGGTTCCTTCGTCCATATCAGGCAGGAATCCTGTTTCTAATTTAGGATAGATAATACATACCGAAACGATTAATCCAACAATAAAAAGAATACTCAAAACAGGTCGCTCAACAAAGAAAGAAACCCAGCCTTTGCTGATAAGGTTTTCGGCATCATCATCAGCTTTGTGGATAAACTTTTCAGAGATGGTTAATTCATCGGCACCTGCAAGATTTTCTCTTCTCGAAAGTATTAAATAAATCACCGGAAGAGCCAGCCATGTGACAAAGAAAGAACTCACCAAAGTAAATATCATAGTATTGGTAAGGACATTGAAATAAGCCCCGGCGACACCTCCCATCAAAAAGAAAGGAACAAAAATAACGATGGTGCTGATGGATGATCCCACCATCGTCGGGAAGAGATATTTGATAGAGCGAACGATGAGAATAGAAGAACGCTCATGAGGATATTCTTCATGGGTTCGATGTATCTGTTCTGTCACGACTATGGCATCATCAATGATTAAAGCGATGGCTGCTGCGATGGCACCCAGGGTCATTATGTTGAAAGTATATCCGAATGCATAAAGCAATATCAATGTCAATCCCAAAGTCAATGGGATAGTCAATAATATAGTAATACTCGCCTTCCACGAACGAAGGAATATTATAGATACCGAGATAGCCAGCAACAGTCCTATCCACAGGCTATCTGAAACACTTTTAATTGTTGTATTAACGAAGTCAGCTTGAATGTAATATGGTTTTAATTCTACTTTAGGAGGAAGAATTTTAGCAAGTTCCTTGACCTTATCTTCCATATCATTTGATACATCCAACAGGTTTGCATTGGGCTGACGAAAGACATTTATCAATAAAGCTTCCTTACCATTAGCATTGATTTTAGTGTATTCCACCTGCTCTTTTATATTAACTTCGCTGATATCTTTTAATCTGGTAACTCTTTTTCCATCGTTTTTAATCACGACATTCTCAAGATCTTCTTTGCTGTAAATCTGGGCATCCGTGAGGGTGAGATACAACCTTCGATAATCTGTCGAGTAGCCATTAGAATTAATGAAGTTGGTCTGGCTAAGAACGGTATTAATTGTATCGGGAGTTATGGACAGCGCACTCATCTTGTGAATATCCGGCATCACCCAATATTCTTTGGTTTTGCCCCCGATAACCTTCACACTTGCCACACCATCAACTTGAGACAGGAAAGGTTTGATGAGGGTATTAGCGATAATTTTTAATTCGATAGCACTCTTAACATCGCTCTCCAAAGTATAACCCATTACAGCAAGTGCGGCTGGGTTCATCTTGACCACCATAATATTCAAATCATTTGGAAGGACATTTCTAATCTCCGCAATCTTTGATTCCATCATTTGCTGGCTCAAATCCATGTCAGCCTTCCAATCCATATATGCAGAAATCTCACAGCTTCCTCTGCTGGTAGTGCTTTGAATCAACTTCAAATCATGAACCTGCTTGATGGCATTCTCAATAGGTTTGGTAACAGTTACCAAAGTCTTTTCTACAGGCTGTTCACCATTATCAACAATGATTTTTATCTTAGGAAAAGTAATCTCCGGAAACAAAGAAGTCTTGATGTTTACAAAAGAAAATACCCCACCAATAACCACTATCAGCATCAGGAAGGTTATCGAATTTTTATGCCTTATGTAAAAATGTCTCATTGATTTTTCTTTTTCTGCGGCGGTAAAAATAGACAATGTCCGTTGAATTCGTATTACTTTAGAATGATTCAACGATAAAGAGATTCAACGACCATCTTCAACTTACACTCCATCAACTTAAAGAAGATTTATCCGGTTTTGAAAACGGCTTTACCTTTGCCATTCAAAAGCCATAGGGAAAATGGAAGTCTTGAAAAAGGTATCCTTCAAAACGAAAATGAACCCCTTTTTATCCCAACTCTACATATCAAAAGCTGAACTCTACATATTAAGAGTTCAACTCTATATATGTAGAGTCGAACTCTATAACTGTTTTATTCAACAATATATATGTAGAATCCAATTCTACACCTAAAGAGCTGAACTTTTAATATGAAGAGTTCAACTCTACAGTTGTAGAATTCGACTTTACATATATAGAGTTCAACTTTACAGTTGTAGAGTTGAACTCTATATATGTAGAATTGGAGAAAAAAATGTCCTGATTCAAATAAGTTACTTGTGAGACACAAGAACAAAATTTTTCTTTACTTTGCACGCAATTAAAAATATATCAATATGAAAAGAAGTTTTATTATCCCGATAATTGGAGCGATTATCCTGTTTGCCTTTAATGCAAATGCTCAAAAAAAGGGAAAGGAAATGGATCCGGCAGCAGTTAAACCAACATCCGTGGCTGCACCAAAGCCTTCAAATGAATTGGAGGTAAAGATTTATGAAACCGCCCTGAAATATGGCGACATTGAAGTAGCTCGGAATGCTATTTATGCTTTGCTGGTCAAGCATCCTGATAGCTTGAGCTATTTAGATACATTGGCAAGATTGTATTTCAGTAATGGAAATTATGTGCAGTGTGCATTGACCTCCAAGGATTATCTGACAAGAGATTCAGCCAACTTATTTGTTCGTGAAATGCTTGCTATCTCCTTGAGTTCATTGAATAAAAATAAAGAGTCTTTGGAACAATATGAGATTCTATATGCCAATACGCATAGCGTTTTCCATGCGTACCAGATTGCCATTTTGCAATATGTTTTGAAACGTTTTGGAGAATGTGAAACTACATGCGCCATCATCTTAAGTGATCCAAAAGCTGGCGAACAAAAAGTTTCGATCAGTGCCGATGAAAAGAATAACCAACAAGTGCCCATCAAAGCTGCTGCTTATAACATTCGAGGCGTGATGTATAAAGAACTGAACCGCCCTGATGATGCAATAAACAGCTTCAGAGAGGCTGTTAAAATCTTCCCGGACTTTGCTTTGGCGAAGGCTAATATCGAGGCGATGACCGCTCCTAAAAAGGATGCTCCGAAGAAATAAAAATCCTAATTCGTAATTCCTAATTGATTTCTGATGACATTCGATGCTATTATAAAAGATTTAAAGAATAAGATTTATCACCCTGTATATTTTCTTCAAGGTGATGAGCCTTATTATATTGATGTTATTTCAGATTATATAGAAAAGAATGTTTTGGATGATAATGAAAAGGAGTTTAATCAGACCGTTCTTTATGGGAAAGATGTGGATGTGACGACAATAATTTCATATTCAAAACGCTTCCCGATGATGTCAAATTACCAAGTGATTATTATTAAGGAGGCGCAGGATATAAGAGGTTTGATTAAGAAGGCTGATAGCTCTGGAAAGGATGTGAAGGATGATTTTTTATCCTATATAGAGAATCCTTTGAAGAGCACATTGTTGGTGCTTTGTTACAAATATTCAACTACATTAGACAAACGAACCAAACTTGCCAAAACTCTTGATAAGTCAGCGGTCTTGTTTGAATCGAAGAAACTTTATGATAATAAAATCCCTGATTGGATTGTTGATTATCTGACTAAACGAAAATATACAATTAGTCCCAAAGCCTCCCAATTGATGGCAGATTATCTTGGCGTTGATTTAAGTAAGATTGCTAATGAACTGGATAAACTAATGGTAAATATTCCCGCCTCAGAAGCCATTAATGAAAAGCATATTGAGAAATACATTGGCATCAGCAAGGACTTCAATGTTTTTGAATTAAATGCTGCATTGACGAAGAAGGATGTTCTTAAAGCAAATCGCATCGTGCGATATTTCGCTGCAAACCCAAAGGCGAGCCCGATGGTGGTTACGATAGGAGTGCTTTATAATCACTTTTCAAAGATTTTAAAATATCAAACCTTAACTGATAAATCAAGGAATAATGCAGCAAGCGAAATAGGCGTGAATCCTTTTTTTATGGCAGAATATGAACAAGCGGCAAAGAACTACTCGGTAGCTAAACTGATGAATATTTTTAATTATCTGAGAGAATATGATATGAAGTCAAAAGGTGTGGATGATACGGGTACAGATGATGGGGAGTTGATGAAGGAACTGGTTTATAAAATATTGCATTAAACATAATTATCTAAGAATATGAACTATTGGTTAGTAAAATCGGAGCCTACAACTTATTCCTTTCAGCAGTTGATGAAGGACAAAGAAACCTGCTGGGATGGTGTCAGAAATTTTGCTGCTCGCATTCATTTGAGGGCAATGAAGAAGGGCGATTTGGTATTGTTTTATCATAGCAATATTGATACCGCAGTCATTGGAATTGCGAAGGTCAAAAAGGAAGCATACCCTGATCCGACGGCTAAAGAAGGCGATTGGAGTGCGGTGGATTTGAGTTATTCCAAAGCATTAAAAAATCCTGTTTCATTAGCACAGATTAAAGCCGAAAAGAAATTACAAAATACAGGATTGGTAAGAATCGGAAGGCTGTCGGTGATGCCATTAACTACCGAAGAATTCGAACTTATTTGTGAAATGGGGAAATAGATTTCTTGGGTATCTACCTTTGGATTGAATCATTTTTATTTCATAATTTTAATACTCCGAAAAAAGGGAATGATAAAAGTGGTGCATGACAAATTGCACCTATTAGAAGATGGAACATTGCTTTTATCATTTAGTCTTCCAATTTCCAATCATTCATAGATGGGAATATATATTGTCCATCTAAGCTCCTATAATTAGCTCCTGTCCTTCTATAATTAACTTCTGTCCTTCTATAATTAGCTTCTGTCCTTCTATAATTAGCTCCTGTCCTTCTATAATTAACTTCTGTCCTTCTATAATTAGCTCCTGTCCTTCTATAATTGGTTTCCGTCCTTCTATAATTAACTTCTGTCCTTCTATAATTGGTTTCCGTCCTTCTATAATTAACTTCTGTCCTTCTATAATTAGCTTCCGTCCTTCTATAATTGGTATTAATAAAAGAAATATTTCTTCAAGCCTAATTATTTTTACATTATTCCAAAAGAATAAACATGAAATACGCCCTATAAAGGAATGGCAGAATGTTTATAAAGACATACGTTAATTTTTAAAATTCGAGGCTTTTTCCTGATGGAATCAATTATAAACATGCAGACTCCAGCCGGTCAATGTGGAATTGTATTGCTTCAAAGGTATCGTAGCAGGGCTATGTTGAACGGCTCCATTATAAATATTAAAAACCGAGCCGCAAACAGAATCAGTAGCATATACATTGACACCAGTTCCTTTGGTATTCACGGTTACATAACCGGTGGTATTGTATGTACAGGTTCTGTCAAGGATAATGAAGGGATTTGGAGAATTGGTATTCGTAGGAGAATTGCAAATGATGACCCCCTTGGTATTGCTGCCCGTGGAAATATACAACCAGTTTCCTGGTGTTTGAAGCGAACTATATTCAGGCAAAGTAAGGTCTAAAGTAAAGTCCACAGAGTAGTATGGCACCGGGTTAGCAGTCTTTGAACAGGAATTGACCATGACCATCATCAAAAGCAGGGTAATTTTTGTTAAATCAATGATTCTTTTTTTCATCTTAAGATCGTATAAATTCATTCTCGGTAAACGGAACTTGTTAATTATTCTTGTGCGAAGATAAAAATATTTGCGAATATGTTTTTATATTAAAGATTAATAAAGTAGTTTTGCGGCTCAAATTAAATAAATATAGTCAAGATGATTCATCCAAAGACAGAATTAAAATTTATTAGCCCTGAAATCGGCTATGGCGTTATCGCTACAGAGTTTATCCCTAAAGGAACAATCACGTGGATTTATGATGATTTCGACAGAACATTTACTCCAAAACAAGTCTCTGAAATGAGACAGATTCATAAAGATATTATCCGGAAATACAGCTATCGTGATAACAAAGGATGTTACGTACTTTGCTGGGACCATGCGCGTTTCGTCAATCACAGTTTTAATTCAAACTGCATTTCTACTGCTTATAATTTTGAATTGGCAGTGAGAGATATTCATGTGGGTGAAGAACTGACGGATGATTATGGATACCTCAATCCTACCGAACCCTTTGATTGCATTGAGGAAGCGGGTAGTACAAGGCGACAAGTTTTGCCGGATGATTTATTAAACTTTCATGGTATATGGGATGAAAAGCTGATAGAAGCTTTTAAATATTTCAATAAAGTGAAGCAACCGTTCCTTGACCTTATTCAGCCCGAATTTAAAGATAAAATTATGGCTATTGCTGAAGGAAAAGAAAAAATGGATTCTATTTTGAATTGTTATTGTCCATTGAAAGATGAGGTTTTGATTTAAGAAGACACGATGGAAACAGAATTTATCAAATTTGAAATCGAAAATAGTGTTGGGAAGATTACTCTTAATCGTCCTGAAGTTTTGAATAGTTTTAATAAAGGGATGGCTATGGAAGTACAGTATGCTTTAGATATTTGCATGAATGATTCAAAAGTTCGTGCTGTGTATTTAACCGGCGAAGGTCGTGGTTTTTGTGCAGGTCAAGACCTTGCAGAAGCCACTGCTGTAGATGCTCCAAACATAGGTCAGATAGTTGACTTGCATTACAATCCGATCATTAAAAAGATAAGAGAAATTGAGAAGCCTGTTATCTGTGCAGTCAATGGAGTTGCTGCCGGTGCCGGAGCTAATGTTGCTTATTCTTGTGATATTATTTATGCTGGAAAGTCAGCTACATTTATTCAATCATTTGCTAAGATAGGATTGATTCCTGATAGTGGCGGAACGTTCTTTCTTCCACGTCTGGCAGGCTTTCAACGTGCTACTGCTATGATGATGCTTGCTGATAAAATATCTGCCGAACAAGCATTAAACTTTGGAATGGTTTATAAAGTTTGTGAGGATGATAAATTGCAGGAAGAGGCTTACTCAATAGCTTCATATCTTGCAACACAACCTACAAAGGGCTTGGGTTTGACGAAACGTTTGCTGAATCTTTCTTTGTTTAATTCTTT
Organism: Bacteroidota bacterium; assembly: GCA_013288905.1. Classification (GTDB taxonomy): domain Bacteria; phylum Bacteroidota; class Bacteroidia; order AKYH767-A; family JABDAW01; genus JABDAW01. The sequence continues at coordinate 22,919 of JABDAW010000001.1, forward strand.
AGAAGATCAGTTGGAATTAGAAAGAGATATGCAGGCAGAAGCATTCGATACAGATGATAACAAAGAAGGTATTGCAGCCTTCTTCGAGAAGAGGAAACCTATCTTCAAGGGACAATAGTTTTATTCCATGTCTTTAATCAAAATTGGAGTTGTTGGTGCCGGAACAATGGGTTCGGGTATTGCGCAGGTTGCCGCTACTGCCGGACATTCTGTGGTATTGGTGGATTCATTTCCTAATGCTTTGATAAAGGGGAAAGACAGTATTGTGAAATCTTTAAACAAGCAAGTTGAGAAAGGGATTATTAGCAAGGAAACTTATGATGCTATACTTTCAAGAATTGAATTTAGTGAAGATACAAATTCTCTTCAAGGTTGTGGATTAATCATTGAAGCTATCATTGAAGCTTTATCTGTGAAACAAAATTTGTTTTCTCAAGTAGAGAAGCTTGTTTCTGATGATTGTATTCTTGCTACTAATACTTCTTCCTTGTCTGTTGTTTCGATTGCTTCGGCATGTGTGAAGCCTGAAAGAGTCATCGGTATTCACTTCTTCAACCCTGCAACTTTGATGCCTTTGGTGGAGTTGATTCCTGCTTTGACTACTGATGAAAATATTCTCATTCAAACAAAAAATATCATTGATTCCTGGGGAAAGAAAACCGTTATTGCGAAGGATACTCCTGGCTTTATCGTGAATAGAATTGCTCGTCCTTATTATGGTGAAGCTATCAGGATTTATGAAGAAGGAGTTGCTGATATTGCCACCATTGATTGGGCAATGAAAGAGATTGGAAAGTTCAAGATGGGTCCCTTCGAACTGATGGATTTTATTGGCAATGACATCAACTTCAAGGTGACAGAAACCGTGTTCGAACAATTCTTTTATGACCCTCGCTATAAACCTTCCTTCACTCAAAAAAGATTGTATGAAGCCAAGCGTTATGGAAGGAAATCCGGTCGTGGATATTATGATTATTCTCCTGATGCAATTCCTTCTATGCCAACAAAAGATATTATTCTTGGTGAACAAATCTTTCAACGTATCATAGCCATGCTTATCAACGAAGCCATTGATGCATTGTTCCTTAAGATTGCTACAAGAGATGATATTGATCTTGCCATGACGAAGGGAGTTAATTATTCAAAGGGTCTCTTGAAGTGGGCGGATGACTTGGGTTTGCAGCAGGTCTTGAATACTTTAGAAAACCTTCAATCAGAATACGGCGAAGACCGTTATCGTCCGAGTCCTTTGCTGAAACGAATGGTTCGGGAGGGTAAAACTTTTTATTAGGAAGGTAATAGGAACGCTGATAAAGCTGATAGTTATGATTAAATAAGATTTTTTATGGAGCCTGATGAATTAGCCAAAGCAGTCGTTGATAAGATGTTCACCTATGATCTATTCAGCCAGTGGCTTGGCATTGAGGTCATCGAAGTGAAGCCTGGCTATTGCCTTTTGAAGATGGAAGTGCGTGATGAGATGCTCAATGGATTCAAGATTCTTCATGGCGGCGTTACCTTCTCTTTGGCGGATAGCGCGCTTGCTTTTGCCTCCAATTCTTATGGCAGAAAAAGTGTTTCTATTGAAGCTAATATGTCTTATACCGGGCAGGTAGAGGAGGGCGACATCCTCATTGCCACGGCAGAAGTAGCGAGTATGTCTAACAAGATCGCTGTCTTTAATGTTACTGTCAAGAACCTTGAAGATGCCACGATTGCGCTATTCAAAGGCACTGTCTATCGGACTGAAAGGGAATGGTTTGATGAGAAAGAAGAGGAGGAGTAATTGATCAATTCAGTGAATAGTGAATAGTGAATAGTGAACAGTGAACAGTGAACAGTGAACAGTGAACAGTGAACAGTGAATAGTGAATAGTGAATAGTGAATAGTGAATAGTGAATAGTGAATAGTGAATAGTGAATAGTGAATAGTGAATAGTGAATAGTGAATAGTGAACAGTGAACAGTGAATAGTGAACAGTGAACAGTGAATAGTGAACAGTGAATAGTGAACAGTGAACAGTGAATAGTGAATAGTGAATAGTGAATAGTGAACAGGCTACTATTCTAATATTCAAATTCCATTAAAAAAGAACGCCCTTCGATAAATCATCGAAGGGCGTTCCAATTTATAATTTATAATTTTTAATTCCTAATTTCCCTACGCATGCACCACTCTCCAAACCTTCATCAAGCCCTTGCTTACCAGGGAAGGATGCACAAATCGCAAGTTCACGCTATAAGTATTTTGCTTCACATCACCAGGATTAAAAGTGATTTTATTAGCATCATTAATCGGCTTATCCAGATCATACATATAAACAATGTCCGTCCCCGCATTCGTAATATTCTTCAATAGCACAGCATTGTGAATATCCTTGGTAACACCCTCCTTCAAAGTAATTGGCTGCTCCACCTGATGCGGAGGATGAATGATTTCAAATTGAGTGCTGTAAGTAAATAAATCAAGAATAGCTTTTGAGGCAGGAAAGGCAAGTTCGGCAACGGTATGAACCACTTGATAGCTGGTATAAAGTTCATTTCCTACTTTGTTTTTATCAATCGTCGCTGCATTTGTGATTGCTACCTGACCTGTATAATCTGTTTCACTTTGTTGCAGGTCAGTTTTTGCAGTGTCGCAAGTGGTGGCAAAATCATCCGTCATGCCGCCAATAACCATGTCAGCAGTGTTGTTTGCCACGAAAGTTATGAGGGCATTGATTAATTCCAAAGCATCGCCATAATGCCTGACCGAAGAATCAAAATAGGCATAACCAGCTTGATTTTTTTTAGTTGCCCACATTTCAGGATCGCTTTCCCATCTGGTTTTTATATAGCTCAAAGCTGTCTTGAAAACGCCATGAACATTCGACATTTCGATGGCACGTGCATGATGGAATTCCCTGTCATTGGACTCGCGGGTATGCACATCGGGCATTAATAACCAAGCTGCTTTTTTGGTCCTTTGCAAGCCCAGATTTATTTCCGTCATGTTCGTGTTTTTCGCAAATAATGCAGCCATATTATTATGCTCTGCATCAAAGCCGATTCCGAGGATTTGATTCAAATCGCCGTCTGAACCTTTCCATTTTCTTACTAAACCATCTTCAATTTCTACTGTCATTTTAATCTATTTTTATTTGTTTAACGGTTCAAAATTACATTTAATAAAGTTCTTATACTAATTATTACAAAAATATATTTCCATTTTCCAATTTCAATTGTCAATTATCAATTGTCAATTCATTCCCTAATGTCCCTGCCCAATGGATTAACAGCCGTTTTGAATTTTACAATTCCAGTTAGAAATTTATTTTAATATTTTTTTCTGATGTCTCCCAAATTTTTGGAAAAAGGTCGAAAACCGGAGAATCAAGTCTAAAAACTTTTTGAAATGCAAGAGCAACTTTTGAAATTGCAGGAGCAACTTTTGAAATTGCAGGAGAAACTTTACGACCTGCAAGAGCTACTTTTGAAAATGAGGAGGCATTTTGGGCGAAAAACTGAGAAATTTGGGATATTACATGAAAAACTTCAAAACAGGAGGGAACTTCCATGATTTCAAAATGCACTCATTTACAGCGCATCCCAAAAACTTTTGAAAATGCAGGAGCTACTTTTGAAATTGCGAGAGCTACTTTTGAAAATGCAGGAGCTACTTTTGAAAATGCAGGAGCTACTTTGAAGGACGAATAAGGGCTTTTAGACCTGTGGACGCTTATTTTAGGCGGTAAACCGCGAACTTTACCATTAAAATCTTATACCCTATTGCTAATATCAAAATTACCTTGATTCGTATTACCAGAAGAATTATCTAACTTTGCATCTCAAATCAAGAAAGAATTCCCAATGAAAAGACTCCTTATTATAGTAACGTTTTCCCTCCTCACCCTTAACGGCTATTGCCAAATGGGGGAATGGACTTGGATGAATGGGGCTGAAAAGATTGGAGGAGTTTTTGTAGAAAGGATAAAATAAAATACATAATGTATCGTACAATTATTAGATTTGCCGCCGAATGAACAAAGAAAATCATCTTTTGACAGAAGTAATGTGTGCTTTTTGGTTTGACCAAAATCAAAATTCATGGGACAGTACTTATTTTGGTAAGTTTTTTGAGTTGATGGAATCAGAAGGGTATAATGAAAAAGAAGAACAAAAAAACTTCCAGATTCAATTTGAATTAAAAGGCAATGACCTTCAAAATCCAGGAGCCAAATCTGATGAACTACCTCCAAGAATGGTCTTTAGAAACAAAGAAGAAAATTATGCAATAATTTTAACAGCTAATTTTATTTCATTTCATAAGTTGACACCTTATGAGAGTTGGGAAAAGATGTTAGAGGAGCAAATTATTCCAGGCTTGGAAAAATATTTTTCCATGGGATTGGGTAAAGGTTTATTGCAAGTTCAAATGCTTTATTTGAATAATTATACATTTCCAAATGATACAAATTTTTCTGACCATTTCCACTTTTTGCCATTGATGGATAAGCTTGAAATCGGAACAGAAAAAAGTATTAATTTTATTAGTCAATATGAATTAGAATCAAATTTACTTTCCCAAATCAGACTTCATACACTTCCCAATAACAATGAAAATAAAGGAGTCTTTTTGGAATGCAGTTGCCTTGCATTTAATAAAACTCAATCGGAAGATTGGAAAACTCTTGCCCAACAAGCTCATGATACAAACAATAAAATTTTTAAAATAATAACCAAATAAATGATCATGTCTAAACAACTTAGTATTTCAGAATCTGCCGATAAAATCTTCTTTGCTCGGTCTATAACAGAACATTCTATAAGTTATAAAATTGAGAGTTCAAATTATTGTAATGCGATCGCATATTCGGTTACAGATGTTCCTAACACGCCGATTTATGGAGCATCACCGCTATGTTCTCTTGCTTATCAAATAACTTTTAATAAAATTCAAAACCAATTTAATGTTATAGGTTTAGCAACTATGATGTTCAAAGGTTCAAAGCCAATGAGAGGCAGAGAACTTGAAATATTAAATAAGACTTATAAAAGGTTATTATCTCCTACCCCAACAACTTTTATTAAAAAGTAAATGCCCTTTGGTGATGAAGATTGGGAAGCTACCTTGCCCAGCTATTTATTTAATACTGAAAAAGGAAGAATTAAAATTGGGCTTTCTCAATTCTTTGAAGCAAATCATCATCAGAGAGAAAAAATATATTCTAACTTTTATTTAGGAGAAAATACCATCTTGTTTTTTATGCAAGGAGATATTTTTAATTCTATTCCTGCCATTGAATGGGATGATGATAATAGTTGTTATTATACAGCATTTACACCTGCAATGCTTGTTTCTAATTCATGTGATATTTCTCCTGATAATAATCGCCAACTTCCTAAAGAGGCTTTATTTGCTCCAGTCATTCCTTTGGGTGAATTTATTAAAGGATTAGAAGATGATGGAATGGTTAAGGAACAAATTACTTCTATTATTAATAACCTTAAACATCAAGACTATTCTAACATTTTTTATTTGCCTCCAAATCCTTTAGATAGTTCTGAAAATATTGTTTTACTGGACAAAGTTTATTGGCATCCGTCTTCAGAAATCCAGAAGAAACTTGCGAATATAAAAAGTGAAAGAGGTATTTCTTTAGACCACTTTGGTTTTTATTTATTTATTGCGAAACTTTCATTTCATCTTTGTCGAGTTCCCGAAGAAATTGAAAGAAGATCAGACGTTAAACAATAATCTAATAGAATCTTCAACCATTTGGGGCAAAAACTTTTTGAATCCACCAAACCATCCAATCAATGGAATGGCAAGATAAATAACACTGACGGAGAAGCCCCAGATGGCACCTATTATTATCTCCTCACCCTCAACGACCTCACCGGAAAGCCCTATTCCTACAAAGGCTTCCTCGCCCTGATAAGATGATTCCATAAAGTTTCGCTAATTTTGCAAAAAAATAAAGACATGCTAATAGAACGAACAGACAAAAATGAAATCACCATAAAGGTGTCCTCATCAGTTGATAGCTTTGGGCTGCAAAGGCTGATAGATTATGCAAAATACCTTGAATCAACCGCCAAAAGCAAAGCCAAACAATCAGACATTGATAAACTTGCTGATGAAGTGAACTCCTCCTGGTGGACAAAAAACAAGAAACGTTTTGAGAAATAAGCTGCTCTTATGAAGCCAGCCAAAATCATTGTTGATGCCAACATTGTATTCAGTGGAATCCTTAATTCCAATGGAAAGATTGGTGACCTTCTGATTAATTCAAAAGAGTATTTCAACTTCATTGCTCCTGATTTTTTACGAATAGAAATTAAGAAACAGTATCCTAAACTAATTAAGATTTCAGGCATGTCTTTAGAACAAATTCAGGAAGCGGAATTTCATATTTCAAAAGACTTAACTTTTATTTCTGAAGAACAAATCAGCAAAACCATTTGGCATAATGCAATTGAATTAGTTAAAGATATTGATCCCAAAGACGCTACTTATTTAGCCTATTAAAAACATTTCAAATGTAAAATATGGTCAGGCGATAAGCAGTTAATCAAAGGGCTTTCAAAGAAAGGCATTACTAATTTTATTACTACAGAAGAACTCTTTCAACTAAGAAAAATTAAAAATAAATAGAAGCCCCTACAGCACCTGTCATTATCTCCTCACCCTCAACGACCTCACCGGAAAGCCCTATTCCTACAAAGGCTTCCTCACCCTGATAAGATAATTTGTAATGAGCAATTGGCAACCCTCACAATGTCAATTGTCCATTGTCAATTATACATTGTCAATTGACTTACTTATCATCCTTTTCAGGCTTCTCGGTATCATCTTTCTTCTCCGGCTTCTCTTCAGTCTTCTCCGGTTCATCGTTTTCATCACCGGCTTTCTTGAGGAAATTATTCTTTTGTCTTTCGGTAGAAAGCATGAACTGGAATGGAGCTTTATTCTCTCCGGTAGGCTTGAAGATACGCTTGTCCGGCTTGAGGTCGCGAATATATTTGTTGAAAGCATCATTAGAAGAAATCGCTTGAAGAATACCACGTTGGTAGCTGAAGAAATACCAATTAGCACCATCCAATTCAAGATAGATATTCAAAACATCACCTCCTCTTTTCTTCACCACTTCAACAGTCCCTTTCAGCGAACGATTGATTTGATTCTTGTAAATATTTCCAAGACTAAGGTCGCCACTGCTACGGAAGGCGCGGAATTCAGGCTTATAAGTCATATTTAATTGTGTAAAGAAAAAAGGTTTATTCAACTCCGGCGGAAATTTTTTATAAGAACCATAGAGACTCATATCAGAGATCAGCTTCCCTGATTTATCCTTGCCAATCAACTCCGACAACCCTTGCTCAAATTCCTTGCGAGTATCCTTTGTAGCCTGCAAACCGGCAGTTGCACCTATCTGGTCAGTCATTTGTTTTAAGGCATCTTCATTGAAGAAGAAATCAAGAAGCATCAGCACATCCATACTCATCGCTCCATTATTCAGGTTGTAGGTAGCATTGCCCACAGTCTTCATATCCAATTGCCCGAAGTCCCCACCCAGGTTGACTTTCCCTTCTCCATAAAGAATACAAGTCTTGGTATTAATACTCAAATAATTGCCTGGCAAAGCATTGTTCTGAAGCTTCTCCATGTTCGATATTCGATACTCTCTCGATGTATTATCATAAACCAAAAAGCCGTTCGCAGTTACGATTTCATTATCGCTGGTACGTTCTTTAGGAGTCAGGAAAGCAGGATAAACCAATGTAGAATCCTTAGTATGAATGATGCCAGAAGTAATCTTGACACCCTCCTCATTAATAGTTTCCTTATCAATCGGAATGGCGATGGATAGAGGGTTTATACTACTTTTGAATTTGAAATAAGAAGTCGTAAGAGCAGAACAATTACCCAGGAATTTCAACTTAGCATATCCATTAAAATTAAGATTCTCAAGCGAAGCAGCAAGTTTGAAATCACCCTTGTATGCAAATGGTGGACCAAGAGTAAAGCTGGTATCAGTAATGGTTCCGGAGCCTACCGTCTGTCCGGTAGTATCCACGGAAATCTTATCAAGATGTATTCGCTGCTTAGATTTTGTAACATCAACATAATTATAATCTCCGCTGCCTGAATAGTTTTTACGACTGGTAATTGAGAGGTCGGCATTGTAAATAGTATGATATTTGGTAACATTATTAGCAACGATTCGTGAATTGGTAAATGGATCCATAGCAGCCTTCTTGCGAATTGTAACATTGCCGCTATCAGGAGTAATTGTAGCATCAGCCACCTTGATTCCAGCCACCTCATGAGCATGAATGATATGATCTTTTGTACTGTATTCGGCAGTGGGTGCACGAAACCTCAGAGAATCCTGATTCGGATGCGTGGAAACAAATTCCGAACCAGCCAATTCCAGGTTGGTGGAATCGCGTGATGAAGCTGTTCCTGAACTGCTGAATTCCATCGTCTGTTTATCCATAAACCACTTGAATTTGTCTATATAACAGATGTATTGACAAACAGGAAATGCCTGTGGCTGCGTGCCAGAATTAGATTTAAACTCGCCATACTTTTTAATAAAGTCAACATCTGCCATTACATTTTTAGAATCATAATCAAGTTTCGTGGTATCATCAGCAGATCGGATTCGAAAATCAGATGTATCGCAATGCACGGCATTCTGTTTGAAATGGAATAATTCGGAATTCATTTCAGCACCTGAGAATGCCATCAAACCACTACCGGTCAAGCCTTTTGGAGTGTTGATATAATTACCCATAAACTTGGAAAAGCCCTCATACATATCAATCGGAACACCACGTGCATAGACATACTCAGCATCCTGGTATGGAGTATAATGAATATAAACATTAGTGGCTTTAACCTCAGGGAATTCAACTCCTTTATATAATTCCTTCTTCACAATCCATTCAAATGCGGTAGTATTTGTTGAATCTGGCAGGAAAGTAAAATCATGAGATTTGGCAATGGACGTCAGGTAATCCATTTCACCATCACCACGAAGCCCCTCATGGCTCAATTTAATATCATTGTGGTAAGTTGCCTTGCCACCATACATAGGAAAACCACTGATGGGAGTCGGTCGTACAAAGCCCAATGAATAATCTGGCATCAGCCGGATGGAATCCTTGAAATCAGGAAAGATATTGGCAGAAACAAAAGTGCCAAGGAAGTGTAAACCTGCCTTTGAGAAGTTGTCCAAACTATCAATGGTAAAGGGAATCAAGTGGAAGTAAAAGTTGTCCTTTTTATAAACTCCTTTTTGAATTTCGGGGCGTTCATAAAAGACATAAGAATCCTTCTTACTATTGAAGATGGGGTATTCCGGAAAGTCTTTGACCCCGGACTTATTAGCAGGATTATCTATCATTAAATCACCAGTAATATTCTGCAATACACTCTTGACTTTAATATCAGGAATCTTGCCATTCTCATCGGCTGTATCGCCAGGCACTTTAAGACGTAGCGAATCAACATTCTTCAAATCAATTTTAAAATTATCATAATCGAAAGCAAACTCCTTACCATAGAAATCGAAACGCCCTGCCTTAACCAAGCCTGCGAACTTAAAGTCACGGTTCTTCAATACTTTAATCTCCTGATCTTTTGGATAGATATTTACATTCTGCGAATCACTGAGAAAGATTCTTTTCACACCATTAATATCTAATGAAAAATCCAGCAGACTAAGCTTCGCATTTGGTTTATTCAGAATGGTGGATTCAAATTGTATAACATCATAATCACTCTTTCCTTCACGAGCATTGATGTAATAAAACAGCTTTTCCTTAAGCTCGATTTCATCAGTATTCATGTTATAAGATAGGAACCCCTTCGTTGAAAGATCAAGCAAATAGGAACGGATATTCTCTAAACTGATCTTCATGTAATGAGCAAGGTCAGCACCAAGAAACTCACGGCTTTTCATTCGTTCAGAAAAATGTTTCATGGTATATAATGGATTCGTTTCAGATACTCCCTGAAGATTCCTGAATAGATAATCACGATAGAAATTATAAGACTCGAAATTAGCCTTGCTCTCACCACTTGCAGAGATCATCTTCATTTGAATTAAGGGATCATCTATCTTCCAATACAAGGCATCAAAAAACATATTCAATCTATGATAAGAATCGTAATAAGGAGACTTCGACGGACCCTCATCATTCCTGATTAATGCAAGCTCTCTGTCCTTAGTGATATACTTGAATTCAAGACCTGGATGGTAGATTGAATCCTTCTCATAATATAAAGTTATTGCAGCACTCCCTGAAGTAATTTTATCAGGCTTGATAGTAAAGTTTTGGGAGGCAGCCACAAATGTTTTCTTCTTATTATAATAAATAATAATCATGGCATCAAGTCCAGGAGAACCCGCACCAAGAATTTTGTTTCCATGCATGGAGAAGCCGCCTACATAATCAATATCCTTGATGATTTGTGGAATTTCTATCCTCTTATAATAGGATTCAAAACGAGGATAGGTAGCATTCAATGGAGTTATGGCAGCCATGATTTTATCCGTATAAATACCAAGCAATGGCTTGGAGAAATAGAGCTTGTTATAAAAGATTACAGAATCAGCCGTGAACTCATCTCCTTTGATTTTAATGATATAATTTTTTAATTCCGCATGTACAGTATCTTCACTTATTCCTGCGCGTTTCCAGTTCACAATTCCGCCCTTCCCATAGAACAATTCATTGGTTGGATAATAAGTTCCTTTAGTATTATAGATAAGGGAACTGTCACCCTTTGAATAGTCTTTCAGAGTCATTTCTCCAAAGACAATCTTAGGAATAGAATCAAAATCAAAGGTATAATTATTAGTACTGGAAACCCATTTTGTTGATAGCGAAGAATACAAAGTATTATGTAAAAACAAACCTACGCAGGTATTGATATAAGAAGCGAAATACCTATTGTTTCCCTGCAACAATTTATCCACTGAAGCCTGCCATCCATTAAAGCTTTCTTCGGATTGATTACTCTGAACAAAGCTTATCAAAGCATAAATATAATTCTTAAAATCAGGATAAGCTTTCATCCTTTTTTTAAGCATTGTATTTGCATTTTTAATCACTGTTTCTATTTGTTTATCGGTCAGTCTTTTGCTGGATGCGGAGTATATAAATGTGAGGCTGTCGCCTTCCTTCATCCGCGCCACCATTGCTTCATTCGCCTGCTTATAAAACTTAGCTTCATCCTTCGGATTCATTGTTTGTGGCTTCCAGATTGCCCTGAACTCATTCATGATGGGTATACTTTCCAGCTTATTTCCTTCTTCCATGAAGTTCTGCATATCTGTAAGAAACAGCATCGGGTCTTTGCTGAAACTTGTTACTTTCACCTGTGCTTTTAACGAGAGGAAAAGCAACACCATTATTGATAAAAAAAAGGTTTTCTTAAACATCATCTATTTATTTGGGTGAAGAAATTAATCTTATTTTACTTGACTGATTCAACGAAATGTCACGGCATAAAATTACATCTTCCACAAGAATAAAAAAGAAAGTGCTTTTCCTTCAGATGCCCTTCTATTTATTTATCTTTGCGACCTTATTAACAAACATTATTTTATTCTTATAAAAATGAAAAGAAGTATCTTGATTATTTCACTTGCCTTCATTGCCACTTTTGCTTCGGCACAAAAGTTGAACAGCAAAGACATACCCGCAGAGGTTTCCGGTGCCTTTGCCAAACTATTCCCTACCATCAAAGACCCTAAATGGGTAAAAGAAGGTATTAATTTTGAAGCTAATTTTGACTTTAATAAAGTCGAAACATCCGTAACCTTCGATACCTATGGAAATGCCCTGGAAACAGAATCAGAAATTAAGGTTTCTGAACTTCCGAAAATAGCAATTGATTATATGAAGAAGACGTATCCTGAAAAGAAAATAAAAGAAGCGTCAAAGATAATAGATAATAAAGGAACGATTACTTACGAAGCAGAAGGCAAAGGTATTGAAGTAATCTTTAATGCTAATGGAAACTTCCTGAAAGAAATTAAACAGGAAATTAAAGATTAGATTCTTTATGTCAATTTTGGAATCTTCAAATAGACAGTTTTCGGAGTATTAAAATATAGAATATGATTAACAGAATTATTTCAAAATATTTATGATAAGTAAAGATTATATCGCAAAACAACCTGTCGAAAGACAAAAATTATTAAAGGAAATTCATGAAATAATTATTGCAAATGATAAAACAGTAACAGCCACTGTCGAGCCGATGATGGGTAAAGAAATGATAATGTATAAAGGAAAAGGAATGATGAAATATGCATTGGCAAGCGTGAAGAACAGCATGACATTGCATGTATTGCCTATGTATGGTTCCGAAAAATTAATTAATAAATATAAGGCACTTTTGGTTAAGGCGAATTTTCAAAAGGGATGTATCAATTTCAATAATGAAGAGGAGATGCCCTTGGAAATAGTTAAGCAATTAATAATGGATTGTTCAGGTATAGACCTCGTAAAAATAAGAGAAGAGTATTTGAAATCAAAGAAGGCTAAGGAAAAGAAATAAAGGAATCTGCATCATGAAAGGTATCAGATCATTCCATACAAAACTCGATAGTTTAATCTAAGAATATGGAAATTCAAAACAATTCTTTATTATGAAAGCAACAATTAAATTAATAGCCTGATTGATTATAATGAGGGTAGAAACACTTAATGCCAAATAACTAATTTTGCCAACGTTTATAAAATCATTCAAATGGATAAAGAATATTTTGCACATGAATCCGCCTATATTGACGAAGGATGTAGTATCGGCAAGGGCACTAAAATCTGGCATTTCTCTCACATTATGTCGGGTTGCGTTCTTGGCGAACGATGTAATGTTGGGCAGAATGTGGTGATTTCGCCGCAAGTAGTTCTTGGGAATAATGTCAAGGTTCAAAATAATGTCTCCATCTATACCGGTGTCGTATGTGAGGATGATGTTTTCCTGGGTCCTTCGATGGTATTCACCAATGTCATCAACCCGCGAAGTGCTGTCAACAGAAAGGATCAATATCTTAAAACAATTGTTGGCAAGGGTGCAAGTATTGGCGCGAATGCTACCATTGTCTGTGGTCATAACATCGGTAAATATGCCTTCATTGGAGCGGGTGCTGTGGTTACAAAGCATGTTCCGGATTATGCTTTGGTAATCGGCAATCCTGCCCGACAAATTGGTTGGATGAGTGAATATGGCCACAAATTAATCTTCGATAAAGAAGCCATTGCCATCTGTCCTGAAAGCAATGAGGAATATCACCTGATGAATGGGATCGTTACTAAAGTGGATGAATAAAAACAAGTATCCTATCCTGACCTTTTTTGAATTGATTTTTCCAAACAAAAATTTGAAACTATAGAAACCTGAACAAAAACTATAGTGAGCAGACTAAAAACTATAGTGACCGGAACGAAAACTATAATTTTAGTTTTCCAAACCTATTAACTCTTTCACCATTTTGAACGATGCTTTTTATTATCTAATTTTTCGGTCTTCATTATTGCCTTTATATAAGTAGAAGTAAAAAGCCCTGTTTTGAATACTCAAAACCCTAAAATAATTCATGCTTAAATTTTTCAGGACAGTTTCTCTGTCAATGCCTTCATCTCTGAAGCAGGGCTTTTCTTTTCATAGAGAATATTATACACTGCCGTTGTAATGGGCATATCTATGTTGTATAGTTTATTGATTTCATGGATACATTTCACAGCATAATAACCTTCCGCAATCATATTCATTTCCAATTGAGCAGTGGCTATCGAAACCCCTTTCCCTATCATAGCTCCGAAGGTACGGTTACGGGAGAATTGAGAATAAGCCGTTACCAGTAAATCGCCAAGATAGGCGGAATCATTGATGTCGCGGTCAATAGGATGAACGCGATCCACAAAGCGTTTTATCTCTTGAATGGCATTGGAAATAAGGACTGCCTGGAAGTTGTCCCCATAGCCCAAACCATGACAAATACCGTTGGCAATGGCTATGATATTCTTGATGACAGCAGAATATTCGGTGCCATAAATATCATCAGATACGATTGTTTTAATGTAATGACAACTCATCTGGGAAGCAAGTTTGGCAGCACTTTTGGTATTCTTGGAAGCGATTGTCAGATAGGAAAGTTTCTCCATCGCTACCTCCTCCGCATGGCATGGACCGGTGATAACTCCAATATCAAGGAAGGGAATATGATACTTCTGATTCAAGAAGTCGCCGATAATAAGAAGGTCGTCAGGAATGATGCCTTTGATGGCAGAGAAAATCATCTTCTCCTTGAATTGTGTATGGAAAATAGGAGCTAATGTTTCCTTTAGAAATGCCGAAGGGATGGCAAGAATAATTGTCTTGGAATAACGGATAGTAGCAGCCAAATCATTGGAAACATGGACTCGTGAAGTATTGATTTTAACATCGGTAAGATAAGAAGGATTGCGATGGTTGAGATTAATGAAATCAACTGTTTCGGGTTTACGAACCCACCAATTGACTTCCTGTTTATTATCAGGATTATCAGATAAAACCTTTACGATAGCCGTAGCCCAACTTCCTCCTCCTATGACTGCTATCTTCATTTAAAAAGTCAATTTAACATCCTTCATTTCATTACCTCTCTTTACTTTTAGAGTAACCGTATCGCCCTTCTTATGAATACCCAATGCTTTCATGTAAGACATCATGTCTGTAATCTTAAAGTCATCCATTTGAGTAACAATATCACCTGATTTAAGACCGGCTTTGGCAGCAGGTTTGCCATCAGATACCCCATCAATCCTCATTCCTTCGCCATCAAAAGCATAGTCTGGAATGACACCCATAGTTACTTTAAACCGAGGTGCTTCCTTGCTGTCTTCCTCCTTTGTTTTGGTGAATTCCAATTTGCCCTTAGTATTCAAAGAATTAACCATCGCAATAATAATTTTCATTACTGATAATTCCCCTGGATAATTAATCTTATCCTCAGTATCCGATGGCTTATGATAATCATTATGAGAACCAGTAAAAAAGAATATTACCGGAATATCCTTTAGATAAAAAGAGGTATAATCAGAAGGACCAATACCGGATTCAGTGGTCTTGACCTTGATGCCATCGCGCTTAATAGTATCAACCAATGAATGCCAAACAGGCGAAGAACCTACACCATTGATAGAAAGATTCTTGGTTTCATTGAGCCTGCCGACCATGTCCATATTGACCATATAATTCATTTTTGCAAGAGGATAAGTGGGGTTCTTGACAAAATAATTAGAGCCTAATAAACCTTTCTCTTCGCCGGAGAATGCACATATTAAATAGTTATTATTTCTATCATTAGAAGTCTTTAAATACCTTGCCAATTCTATCAAAGCGGCAGTACCGCTTGCATTATCATCAGCACCATGATGAATGGCTGGCTTGCCACGATACAAAGAACCAGAACCTTCACCACCATATCCCAAATGATCATAATGCGCACCGAAGACAACAGTATTCTTTGCACCATTATCAATGAAGCCGATGATGTTATGACCAGTGTGGGTAAGGCGGGTGATATCAACAGTCAAAGTAAAGTGGGCATTATCAAATACACAAAGGTCATCATTAGCATTCGCAAACACAACAGGAATTGAAGACGGAGAAATTTTATTAGTGAAATCATTCTTAGGATTTTCAACTGTTGAATCCGAATTAATAAAGATTATAGCCGCTGCACCATGAGCAATTGCTGTATCAATCCTTGTCCTTAAATCAGAATAATCAGTGTATTTGGAATGAGGCGACATTCCATCAGGACTCGAAATATTAATCATGAATATTTTCCCTTTCAAATCATTCTTTCCTTTATAATCATCATAACCTAATCGAGGGGCAACAATTCCATATTTCACATTCGCAAGAGTTCCTTTGACAGTTCCTTTGGCGCAGGAATATGGGAGTGGATACCATTCAACATTTAATTTATGGGTTTTATGTTCATCAGTAAGTTCAGAAGATTTACCAAGCTTCACCCCTTCTGTAAAAGGAAACTCCTGAACATATTTATCAGTTCCCATTGGGGTCAATCCAATCTTTGTGAATTGTTCAATTATATATTTCTCGGCTAATTGTTCGCCTTTCTTTCCAGTCTCTCTGCCTTCTAATTTATCAGAGGCAAGATAGGTAATATGTTGTTTGAGATTCGCCTTTATTTGGGCATCATCAAGATTTTGTGCTTTTGAAATATTCCAAAGGAATAAAGTTGATAAAAGAATCAGATAAAGATTTTTATGATACATGTTAATATTAATTAGCGGTTTCAAAACTACTAAATATCGGGTAATGGTTTCTTGGGGAGAAAAAAATTGATTAATTTTGAACTTGGAGATATAGATGATTTGGAGTGTTCTTTTTAGAGGTTTATATTTTATAAATAAGAGGGCTTAGCCAGAGATTTGTATTGAAAAGATGCTTTATGCAAGCATTAATGTGGACATTGAAGGTGCGAAAAGGCAGTTTAAGGTGACTTAGTTGTTGTCTTTTTTTGAAAAGTTGCTGTCCTAAATTCAAAAGTTGCTGTCTTTTTTTGAAAAGTTGCTGTCCTTTTTTGCAGAAGTTTTGGGATGTGCTGTAAATGAGCACTTTTCCAAAATTGATCAGAAAGTCCTGGATGAGCATTTTTTATCTCAAATAGGATATTTGTAGTCGTTTAGTCGTGAAATGCAGTCTTTTTTTCAAAAGTTGTTCTCCCTAATCGTACATTAGTTGTCTTTTTTTCCAGAGTTGTTGTCTTTTTTTAAAAAGTTGCGGTCTCATTTTCCAGAGTTGTTGTCTTTTTTTGAAAAGTTGCTGTCCTTTTTTAAAAAAATTTTGGATCAAAAATGGAATATTCAAAATATCTTAAGCTATATTTCAATTTCCCAAATGATAATTGAACGATCATCGCCAGCAGAAATCAAGTAATCTTTATTCCACAATAATTTATTGACAGAATTGAGATGCCCATCAGATTTATCTTTGTCTAATCTCTTGACGATTTCAAAGGATTCGGCATTCCAGATTTTGATGGTTTTATCGCGGCTCGCTGTTGCGAATAATTTATTGGAAGGACTAAAGACAATGGAATAAATCGCAAAGTTGTGAGCAGGAATACTTTTGATTAATTTGCACGATTGCTTAATGTCAAAGATATTCAACATAGCATCCTTAGCTCCTGATAAAAGATACTTACCATTCGGATGAAACTTCACTGAATAAGAGGAGCCTTGATGAGCCTCTAAACTTTGGATTTGCTCGAGAGTTTGGAGGTTAAATATTCGAATGGTTCCATCTCCACATGCCACTGCGAGAAGGGTTTCCGAATCATTAATATCTAACGCTCTGACCTTTTCTTTACATAGAGGAATGTTTTTTATTAATGATAAATTATCCAAGTCCCAGGCAGATAAACTGCCATCTCCGGAGACGGAATAGAAAGCATTATTTGAAGGGGAATACTTAATATCAAAGATGGGTTCAAGGGTCTGAACAAAGAATTTTATTTCTTTCTTTTCGCTCAGATCAAGAATGTGAATTCCACCTTTCGATTCGCCGATAATCATGAAATTCTTTTCGGGAATAAAACAAAGGGAATAGACGATAGCGCCAACACTTGAAACAACTTTAGGCTCTGATTCATTACTCAAATCCCATTGAATAACGACCTGATCGCCTGCGCCTGTATAAATAATATTCGGCTCTGAACCTTGCTCAATGCAATACACCGCAGACTTATGTCCCGTCAAATGTGAAACTTTATGTACCTGTATTATCAATTTATAATTTATAATTCATCATTTATAATTTCATTCTCCCCACACCATTGTGCCTTCCGTGCAGTTGGTGCATATATCTATTTCGCTTCTTGCTTTAAGCAATGAGGTTCGGAATTGTTGGTAGTTTTCATTATGCCAAAGGTCAATGAAGGATTGTTGCTTTAAGTCCCCCATTTGATGAGATGCATCTTTATCAAAACAACATGGAACCACAATGCCATCCCACGTGATAACGCAGGAATGCCATAGCTTCCAGCAATGATTAAGGAGTTTATTTTTGATGGTATAGGTGCCATCATTTTGTTTTTTATACCGACTGTATTTATTGATAGTTGGGATTAAATCGCTGCCATGTTCGTAATCATAAATCTGCGCTGTCTTTAAACCGATTTCATCAACTCCGTATTCTTTTGCCATGCGTTTCAAATCGTCTATCTGATGCTCATTAGGTTTCACAACGAGGAATTGAAAGATGGTATGCGGGGTCTTTGAATTCAAGGCTTTCTTCCATTTGATGATGTTCTTTGTGCCTTCCAAAACCTTGTCAAGATTACCTCCTATTCGATAGGCTTGATAGGTTTCTTGGGTGGTGCCATCAATCGAAATAATTAATCTGTCCAAGCCTGATTCAACTGTCTGGCGGGCATTCTCATCATTAAGATAATGAGCATTGGTGGAGGTTGCTGTGTAGATTCCTTTGCCTGATGCATACTTCACCATTTCAAGAAACTTAGGATTAAGATAAGGTTCGCCCTGGAAGTAAAATATCAGATACAAAATATCCATACTCAATTCATCAATAGTCTGCTTAAAGAATCCCTCATCCAACATGCCGGTATCTCTGGTAAAAGATCGCAGACCACTTGGGCATTCAGGACAGCGAAGATTGCAAGAGGTGGTAGGTTCAAAAGAAATACTAATCGGCAAGCCCCATTGCACGGGTTGTTTGGTAGCTTTGGAAATATAATAACTGCTCAATACCCGGCTTGCATTCCAAAGCCGACGTGGTGTCATCTTCGACACAAAATTTATTCCATCCCTGATATTTCCATTCATAATTAGATGGCAAAAATAGCTAAATAACGGGATGTGAACTTCATCATTTTGCTTTGTGTTGATTACTTTTGCGACCGAATTAAAAATAGTTTATATGAAATATTTATCTTTATTAATCTCTTTATCCGTTTCCATACTGTGTGTGGGACAGGTTGATATCATTGGGCAAATACAACCTTTGCTTCAGCCTAATACCATTAATCAAGCCGAAGAAAAAATCAATGAATTCCTGAAGCATGACAGCCTTAATGTGGATGCTTTGATGCTGAAAGGCAATGTGATATTCTCCAAATATGGTTTCAATGCGCCTTCCATCATGATTATCGGAAGTATTGATGAATCTATTTTTGAGACGGCTATCGGTTCGCTTGGGGAGAATAAAATCGTCCCTGACGAAGCCACCGCAAATGATATTACCAAGTATTATCTAAAGGCTGTTTCCATTGATAAGACAAGGGAAGACATTCAATTCGGCATCTGTTATATTTACTCGATTTCTTTGATGACGGATAAGCTGATTAATTACCTTCCCATCCTCAAAGAGCATGTTAAAGAACAGAAGAATCTGCCATTCACGATGAGCGATTATGCCATCAATCTTATCATGCGAAACAGGTTTGAAGACGGCATGAAAGTCTATTTGAAGATTGCGGATTTATTCCCTGACAATGGTTCTATTATGAGTGATATTGCCGGGCAGTACAAGCTTCATGGTGATCTCGACAAAGCAAAATATTACATCGAGAAAGCCTTGAAAAGAAAGGATAATGATGACATGACTTATGCCAATTCATTCGCGATAAATAACGATATGGAAAACTATCCTGATGCGCTGAAAGCCCTGAAAACAAAGAGTGAAATGAATAAGAACAAGGATTATCTCCTCTACCAGGCATTGCTGCAATTCAGGGATGGAAAAGATTTTAAAACCACGCTGAATGAGTTCCTGAAATCCGGCTCGAAGGATGATGACAACATTCAATTGGCTACGAAAATGCTTGCCAGTTCCTATACCGTTGATGCCCTGGATACATTGGGAAAGATAGGGATGCTGGATGCTTATAAGATGTTGCTTTATCAGTATTTTGTTGCCCGATTCCCCAATGAATTCAACCCTTCTTTTAACTATGGGGACTTGCTGAATTACCACCAGCTTTATTCCAGAGCCATCAAAGTTTTCAAGGCGATGCCTAAGGATAAATTAGATAAAGAGCATCTCGAAGGGGTTAATTTTGACTATGCATACGCGCTTTATATGAACAGGAATTTTGATGAGGCGAATAAACTTTGGGAGACGATGCTGTCTTCCAGTAACTTTTATTACAAGAGCGCATCGGCATATTTCCTTGGCAAATATTATCTCAACAAAAATCAAAAGGAGAAAGCCATCGGCTATTTCAAAATGGTGTCTGATAAGCCAAGCGAATCGAAGTACGCCAACTTCTGTAATTATTTGGTGAAGAAATAAATTCCAAACAGCCTTTCCAATATCTATAAATTGTTAAAATTATCTTGAGGAAGTCTTAAAAGACTTTCTAATTTTTCTGTAAATTATGTAAGTCTTTTAAAGAATTATGTAACACTCAAAAGAAAAAACGGTAGTAATTTTGCATTATGAAATTTAAAGCAAATAATGCCGGAGCTACGCGGATATATCCTGAACAGAAGCTATTGTGAAATCAGGGGTTAACAAATAAAAAGTAAAGTAAATAAAAATTTAAAAGTTATGCAAAAAAAAGTAAAGGAAAAAGAGTTAAGTCAAATTCAAAAGATGCGCCTTGAGTCTCCTAAGTTACCGGGTGAAAGACCTGGGGCTTATGACAGACGGTTATGGGCAAATTTTAAAGCGACAAGATTATTTGAAGCTGAGAAATTGAAATCTTTGAATGAGAAAAAAGAACGTGCACCCAAGGATTTTTTGGGGAAACTTATTGAAAAGGTTTTTATCGAACCAATTCAATTCGTTGAAAAAATCATTAATAAAATTTTGGATACAATTTTTCTCCAAAGTTTTGATGCGGCTAATTCATCTATTGTCTATTTTGATAAAGATGATGAAAGAAAAGGTATCAACGGATATCTTCAAGTAAAGAATGATAAAGGTGTTATTGTTCTTTTTGCTAAGTTGCTTGTTATCAAGAAAGTTATTGCCTGTTTGAATTTGCCAACTGCAAAGGCTAACAAAGCCAAGAAATTCTTTGATATCATTACTGCGTGTGGAACTGCTACGTTAGTGGTTACTTTACCTGCTACTATTTCTGCCCTATTATTATTAGTTCCACTTTATGGCAATTCGTCACCCGAAAATGAAGAAACAACTTATAACAATCTATATAACGGTGTTATTGCATTGATGGCTAATTTCCAAAATTTTGCGAATTTGAACCCAACTTTGGCGGTTTCTGCGATAAAACAAGGAGGATTTGATGTTCGTGTGGTCACTCCTAGAAAAAAACAACCGTTAACTGCTAAGAACAATGTAGTTCAAGGTGTTGTTGACCTTACTGCCGGAGGTGGACCTGCAAGATCATGCCACGAATGGAAAATTTCTTATGATGGAGTTATATTTAATTATCATTCCACTACTATCAAAGCAAGCTGTCAGATGTCTGGATTTGCGGGGGGAATAGAGGTTTGGTTTTTACATCAACTGATTACAGAAGCAGGACCTCAAGGGTTTGATGGAGTGTTGCAATTAACGATAGCGAGGTAAAAAAAATGTTGGGGCTGATGGATAAATTTGTTATCCATCAGCACTAATATAAGGTGTACAAAAATAATTTGTAAGAGCAATGATTACTTCAAAATCCAAATTGAGAAATCCTGTAAAAGTCTCGGTACTATATATAATAGTCTCGACATTTTGTGTAAATATGTCGATACATTGTATAAATATGTCGAGACATTCTATAAAAGTCTCAAGACATATTATTTTATTAAGGGTGATAATTACACAAAGTCTCGACATATTTACACAAAATGTCGATACATTGTATAAATATGTCGAGACTCCTATACAAAGTCTCGAGACTAATTATTAATTCTCGAGACTTTGTGTAAATGTCTCGAGACTAATTGTAAATTTCTCAACTTACCGATATTTATTGTTAAAGTGAATGAAAAGTAAGGCTAAGGCTCCAAATAAGGTTTCAGGGTCAAGAAGTATATTGTTGAATAAAATGAAAAGAATGATTTGATAATTTCTAATAGTAATAATAAAATTAAAAAAATAAAAAGATGATAAAGACAAAAGTAATTATGAGTACTGTAGAAGATAAATGCAGATGTGGCAATAGGTTCAGTCACTGGAAAAAATTCGGGCATCAGGACATAAGAGGCTGTCCTGTAAAAGATTGCAAGGGAGTAGATCTGGCAGGCACATTTGTTCAAAAAGCAAATTCAGCAGATAAAAAAATTTATATTATTCCGTTGTGCAGCATTCATTCAAAAAGTATTGAAGTTTTAGAAGTTCTTGATTCCTGTAATTATGTAAGTTCAGATTTTGAACATACCTGCGGTACAGGTTCAGCAACTGTTGAAGAAGCTAAGATTCTTTAAGAATTATTTGCCCGAGAAAATAAAAAATCCTCATAATGAAAGTTGTGGGGATTTTTCTGATGTAAAGTATTGATGTAAAAAAATGGACGTGTTAGCTTTATTGTCAATTATTAAATGACATGAGTTTCGGAAAAACTACCACAAAACAAGAGTTAAGGAAAGTAAACTATTGTTGAAAACTTTATTTGGAAGTTTCAAATCCTTTTTATAGTTTTGCATCGTTATCAAAATAATAAACTATGAAAACATTTTATCAATTAGTAATAATCCTAATTTTGAGTTTAGGATTCTATTCATCAACCAAGGCACAAATACCTCCATCACAAGATCCTAATTGGATCTTAAATGTAGCTCAAAGCGATGAATTTAATGGTACCGTAATTGATCAAACAAAATGGTGTATAATGCAAGATGCATATTGTGAACAGACTGTTTTACCTTGTGATCAAGGTCATTACGAACGCTGGGGAGGTAGTTCAATAATGATGTTAAATAATGTAAGTGTTAGTAATGGTATATGCTCATTAAGAGTTGATAATATGAATCCATATACTTATAATACTTGTTATCAACACCAAAATTGGGTTTCTGACGGCATTGCTACTGGTGGAATTATGTCACAAAATTCTAATTATTCTTATGGATATTTAGAAATATCTGCACTATTACCAGGATGTGGTACGAATGGAATTGCTTATGCTGAAAGATTCTGGCCAGCATTTTGGGCAGCATATACTTGTAATGGAGATCCTAATGGTGATTGTAGAACTGGTAATTGTAGAACTATACATAATGAAATTGATATTTTAGAACCAAGTGGTACTCTATATCAAGGATATAATAATTATGTTGATTTGCAACATCAATATTGTGCTCCTGATTCATTTCCTAATAATGCACCTGCTTATAATTGCTGTAATTTTAATGGAACTGTACCACCTAATACTCATTTTACTAGTCCTACTCCTCTTTGTGATGCATTTCATAAGTATGCTGTTGAATGG
Source organism: Bacteroidota bacterium (assembly GCA_013288905.1). Lineage (GTDB taxonomy): Bacteria > Bacteroidota > Bacteroidia > AKYH767-A > JABDAW01 > JABDAW01. The sequence goes on from JABDAW010000001.1 coordinate 46,348, forward strand.
TTTCCAAATAGAATCGTATTTTATTTTGATGACGTTCCATTCTATATTCAATATAATAGTTCTACTTTTACGATGCACCCACTACAGATATTTATTGATCAACAAATTCAGTCTTCAGCTGCTAATGGTGGTATTGATTTTAATCCTAATCTAACATTTCCACAATTTATGCAAGTTGATTATTTTCATTATTATCAACTAATTTTTGATTGCTCTAATAGTATTACTCTTTTATCTAATACAGATGTTGCTAATTTTTTTACAGCACCAGTAGTTAAATATGATATAACACTTGGAGATAATGCAAATTCTATATCTTTAAATGTTGGTGATAATGATGTTTTCAGGGCTGAAAACACCATTACAGTTAATGGTAGTTTGACTGTACCCTTAGGAGCTAAATTACTTCTTTTACCCACACCTTGCTTTTAATCAATTAATAATATAATTAATAATAAAATGAAAAAAAATAAAATTATTCCGATATTAGTATTTATGCTAATATCCTTAGCTGTAAATGCACAGGTAAATGTTTTCCCAACCGGACAAGTTTCTTTTGGTACTTTATTGCCCCCGGCATGGCCATGCTCCTTTCAATTTATGGGAGGAGGAACGGTCTTTTCTGCTACACCTGTTCCGCTTGCGACAGGCTCATCGCCATACATTAGACCGCAAAGTACTTTTTCAACTTCTGGTAATCCAGATTATACTTGGTATTTTGATGATTGGACAGGGATGTTTCATCCAGCACAAAATACAATAGCATTTTCAAATGGTGGTACCGAAAGCATGAGAATTTTAAATACAAGTCATATCCTTATGGGTACTTTATTTGATGCTGGTTATCAATTAAATGTTGATGGAGGAAATAAAAATAATGGTATTAATTGTTCTGTTGAACAAACTACAGATTATGGATTTGCTATGACTTCAAGCGTTACGAGACCCCTTTCAAAAATTTTTGGTGGTTTTTTGAGTAGTAGTGGGGAGGTTTTTAATATTTATGGTACAGGAGATGTTTGGTGTTTGGGAGCTTATACTCAAGGTAGTGATATTTCTCTTAAAGAAAATATTAAACCCATTAATAATGCATTGTCAAAAGTTTTATCCTTACAAGGATGCAACTATAATTTCAAAAAGGAAGTTTATGAAAACAAGAATGACACAAGTTCAAATAAACCAAATTATAATAACAAAACTCAGATAGGGCTTATAGCTCAAGATGTTGAAAAGATTGTTCCAGAAGTCGTCAGCACTAATGAGAAAGGTCTTAAAGGAATTGCATATCCTAATTTAGTTCCATTATTAATTGAGGCAATAAAAGAACAAAACGTTCAGATTGAAAAACTTAAAAGTGATTTAGACCAATGTTGTACTGTTATGAATACTTCAAATATTAATGGTATTAATAATAATAAAATTAGTTCTTCTGACCCAGATAAAGTTATTGCCGCGAATCCAAATAGCAGTTATCTTTTCCAAAATACACCGAATCCTTTCAATCAAAAAACAATAATTACATATTACATTGCTGGAAATAACAATAATACAAAAATATTGGTTTTTGATATGCAAGGTCAATTCATAAAAGACTTACATAATTTACAGAAAAATGTTTTTACTTAAATCGTTTATTTCAACGACTTTGGCTGCAAAATCTGGACTTCATCGTTTTCTCTTACCCCGGCAGATAAAAAAAGTTGAATCCTAGGAGAATCGCAAAGATCAAAAGCATCACATAAAGGGATGTGCGAGTAGAGGGATTTTGGTTTAGCATGGATTCGAATTTATTTCTAAGGTTACAAAAGTAGTTCTTTAAAAATAAATCGATAAATTCTTTAATGAGTATAATCTGTTATAAAGTTTTACTCCTTTATAAATTTCCCTTGAACAGTTTCATGATCGTTTATTATTTTATAAAAATAAACTCCGACACTCCACTTGGAAATATCAATTTTGGAATCATTGTTCAACAGATTTACTTTATAAGTTTCTCTTCCATAAACATCCGTAATAGTCAGATTAGAATTAATAGCGTTAATGGATTGATGAATGGTGATATTATTTGTTGTTGGATTGGGAAAAACATAAAAGTCGTTTGTCGGCAAAGAGATATTTTCTTCTCCTGTCATATAAGAATCTGAATTTAATGTTCCATAAGTAATCCCATTTAATTTGCATCCTACCAATGCACTATCATAGGAAACACTATTTGGTGGGCTCCAAGTAATGGTGTAGGAATCTATCAAACCTCTATTTGTTGCATATTTTTCTGAATGATGATTATATTCAGGAGTAATTCCTATGGTGTCACTTGTATATGGTCCTGGGCAATATTCACCAATAAAACCTTTGCCATTTTCAATAAAAATTGTATCGTTATATAAATACATCTTTTGGCAATTACTTTCTTGTTCATGGTTGTAATAATACAAATATGGAAGTTGATGATTTATGAATCTTAAAGTTGATGAATAATTACTATAAACAATATTATAAGGATAACCATATACAGTCCATAAAGTCGCTTTTTCTAAGACAGAAATTCCATAAGAAATAGTATCTAAGGATATTGTTTTTGATTGAATCGTAAATTTATAATCCCACCATTCTTGAAAAGTAGAATAAACAGTTTGAGTACTTTGACTAAATGTTTCAACGTACTCAAAAATATCTCCTACATTGAAATTGTATATATCATTAAACGAGGGTAATTGCAACCCGACATTAGGTCCTTCTACTCCAACTAATTTATATTTTTCAGGATTAAGATAGGAAGTTGAAAATTGAATTAATCCATAATCCTGACTAAGCAAAATAGTGTCTGAACTTGATAAAACAATAATCTTTACTGAATCATTATTTCCCAAGACAGAAATATATTCAACACTCATTAATTGAGCTGTAACATTATGCGCAATATCAAACATCCAATTATCTCCAACGGATGAAAATGGTTTGATTAAAAATGATGATGTATCCAGAAAAATAATATCTCCGTTATTTTTTTTAATCATTGTTCTTTGAAGGAATTGTGGCATATTAATAACCACTTCGTTATAGCTAATTTGAACCACGATTCTATTCAAATAATAAATAGAATCAAAACCTGAAACCCCTGTGGAATCAACATGAATAGTAACTGTGCTATCATAACCATTACCATTGGGAGAATAATTATATTTGTATGAAGGATTAACAGGTAGCCAATTCTGGGAATAAGAATTCAGACAAGCAAATGATAATAATATTTGACAGGCAAGGAGGATCATTATTGATTTTTTCATCGTCTATAATTTTTTATTTCGATGCAAAGATAAATAAATTTTGCATTAATGAATAAAAGAAATCTTCTGATTTCGTGATATTCAAATTCTTTTCCAGCATGAAAAGCTTTCCAAAATTTATAGAAAAGCTGTTCATATTTATTCACTGTAATATTTGTAGTTTTCCGCCCTGATGAAAGAATTAAAAGGCATAATAGGAAATAAGAAAATAGTAACTGCGTGGACGTTTTATGATTGGGCAAATTCTGCTTATTCGCTTACCATAACTTCTGCAATATTTCCAATCTATTTCACTGCCGTAACAGCTTTGAATGGCACGAAGGACACCATGTTTCTTGGTCATACCATCAATGCTGATTCATTACAGACGTATGCTATTTCGATTGCATTCTTAGTAATCGCTGCTATCAATCCACTCCTTTCTTCTATTGCCGATTACAGTGGAAATAAGAAACGGTTCATGTATTTCTTCAGCACTCTGGGTGCTATTTCCTGTGCTATGCTTTACTTTTTCAGAGGACCCGAAACCATTGGTATTGGTGTGTTTGGTTCTATGTTTGCTGCTATCGGTTATGCTGGTAGCATTGTGTTTTATAATGCCTTCTTACCAGAAATTGCAAAGCCGGAAGATCAGGACAGAGTTAGTGCTCGAGGATTCGCGATGGGATATATCGGTAGCTCGATTCTTCTTATTTTTAATCTGTTCATGATTCAGTTTCCTCAATATTTCTTCGATGTGACAGGCAAGATGAATGACCTCTTAGCCCTTACTCCCACGCTAAATCACGATGAAGCATTCAAACTTGCCAAGGAAAGCTTTTCCGGTCAGGCATCTCGCATTTCCTTTCTTACGGTGGGTATATGGTGGTTTGCTTTTGCGCAATATACTTTTACTTATTTGCCTCATAATGTTTTTAATCTTAAGCCTCCTTCGGGGAAGTATTTTTTCAATGGTTATTTGGAATTAAAAAAGGTTTGGAAGGAACTGCGACATACCACAAGATTGAAAAGATTTCTCCTTTCCTTTTTCTTCTATAATATGGCTTGCCAAACCGTTATGTATGTGGCGACTCTCTTTGGTAACAGTGAGTTGCACTTAGATACTTCAGTGCTCATAGCCATCATTCTTATCATTCAATTTGTAGCAATTGGAGGCGCCTATCTTTTCTCATTTCTTTCAAAGAAATTTGGAAATATCAATGCGCTTGCCATAGCTATATTCGTATGGATGTTAGTGGCATTGGGAGCTTATTTTGATGATAAAAAATTCGGTGTCAACGAACAAAATGTATTCATCATTCTTGGTGCAGTAACCGGCTTGGTGATGGGCGGTATTCAATCGTTATCACGTTCTACTTATTCCAAACTATTGCCCGAAACCATTGACCACGCCTCGTTTTTCAGCTTCTATGATGTCTGCGATAAAACCGGAACTGTCATAGGAACATTTGCATTCGGGCTGATAAACCAGGTAACAGGAAGCATGCGCAATTCAATATTAGTCCTTCTTGCCTTCTTTGTTATCGGGTTAATTTTGTTACTTCGCATTCCAGTTAGAAAGAAAGTTTTGCTTGGAGAATTAAATTCATAAATCGTAAATAAAAAGAGATGTTAATAGATATATTTATACCCTGTTTCATTGATCAGGTTTATCCTGAAACTGCCAATAACATGGTGAAGGTTTTGGAGAAAGTTGGATGTGATGTTCACTATAATGTTGAACAAACTTGTTGTGGTCAACCTGCCTTCAATGGCGGCTTCTGGGATGATTGCAAGGAAGTCGGTCAGAAGTTTATCAAGGACTTTTCCAATGACAGATACATCGTCAGCCCGTCTGCTTCTTGTGTCGGAATGGTGAGGAATTATTATGGAGAATTATTCCATAATTCCGCTCTTCATAATGAATTCAAACAGGTTCAAAAGAACATTTATGAGCTGAGTGATTTCTTGGTAAACGTAATGCACGTTACTGATTTAGGGGCTAAGTTGGAAGGTGTCGCTACTTACCATGATTCTTGTGCAGCTCTAAGAGAATTAAAAATTAAATCAGAGCCAAGAATTTTATTAAGCAAAGTAAAAGGTTTGGAATTAAGGGAGATGAAAGACACCGAAACCTGCTGTGGATTCGGCGGAACCTTCTCTGTAAAGTATGAAGCCATAGCAGTCTCGATGGCGGATAACAAAGTAGAAAACGCATTGGCTACCGAATCAGAATACCTCATCTCAACAGATCAAAGCTGCCTCATGCATCTCGAAGGTTTCATCAAGAAACAAGGCAAACCATTGAAGGTAATGCACCTTGCCGATGTGCTTGCTTCGGGGTGGTAAACAAAAGTTTCATTCATAAGAAAAGCGACTTTAGTAAGCCGCTTTTTTTATAAATTATTAGAATGAAATCAATCCTTAGGAGGAATGATCTTTTTAGTTATCGATTTTACTCCTTCGTATAAATCTCTATCTCCCATTCCCCATTGAGATTCAAGTCAAGGTTAGTAGTATTCAGGAATTGTTTGCCTAAAAAACTTTTGATTAGGTTTAATTATTAAATTATCGTATTAGTTATTTTAATTGTTGATATAGAATTAGAATTATAAGCAGTAGTGAAAAAGTTAATATTGTTGGAAAATTTTCCAAACACATCCGCCAATCGGAATAAAAATGTTAAAATTGGGGTGTTTTTTCTGGGGAAATGGGTGGGTAGAAAAGGCAGAAAAAGTGTTAACATTTAACATAATATTTTAGAGATTGCTTGATAATGAGCAAGATCCACCACAAAGGTGGATAGTATTGGGGGACAGGAGCATAGTTTTGAGGATTAAATGGATGGTTTTAACGAACAGATGGAGGGTATTGGCGATTGGGAGCAAAAAGTGGGTTTTTGGGTGTGGTGGAGGGTGGGGCGGGACTGACATTCTGTCAGTGAGGTGGGGTAAATGGTGCATTAATGGCAGGAATGAAGGGTTTGAGGGGAGTATTTTGGGGAACAGGGGGTAAAAAATCTCATTAAGATGAAGGTTTTTTTGGATGGGGTGGAGGATATTGTGGATGAGATGGAATGTGTTAAAATTGGGATGCAGGGTTTGGGGAATCGGGTGGAGGGTTTTGGGAATATGAGGAGGGATTTTGGGGATTTGGGAAGGGGTTGTTTTATTTGGGTGGAGGTTCAGAAAAAGAGTGGGAATGGGAAAAATAGGAACGCAGATAAAAATGATTGCTTATGACAAGGTATGATTTTTATGCACCCGCATACATACTTTCAAGATAATGAACCGTATCCCCGGACATATACACATAATCCTCCAGCATATATTTATGTGCAAAAGCATCCTGACAGCTGCCACCTGCTGCTGTAAGATTCAGAAAAAGAGTGGGAATGGGAAAAATAGGAACGCAGATAAAAATGATTGCTTATGACAAGGTATGATTTTTATGCACCCGCATACATATTTTCAAGATAATGAACCGTATCCCCCGACATATACACATAATCTTCCACCATATATTCTTGCGCATAAGCATCCTGACATCTGCCCCCTGCTGCTGTAAGGTTGCCATTGTATTTTATTAGGAATTTCATATTTAAATTTGATATATATTGATAAAGTAACGGGGCAACCTTACAGCAGCAGGGGGCAGCTGTCAGGATGCTTGGTCAATATGGTTTATCGTCATCTCTTACTTTCCAATTGTTCTTCTTCCAGTTTAATAACTCCTACTAATGTTTTCACTAAAATTATTTCAACTATTAAAAACACAATTGGAATAATCAATATCACATTGATGTTTCCCTGAACTATCTGAAGAATGATAGTTTGAATTTCTATCAATGCCCTTACGATGGTTAATATTGTCAAGGCTTCGGGAGCGCCTTTAATGATGGTTACAAAGGCTAATGCCAAACCAATAGCAAGGTTTCTGGCAGCAAATTCATAATTTGCATTTTTGATAATGGCATTAGTAAGGTCAAGACCCGCTCCATCTTTGAAGAGCAATGAAATATCAAAATAACCCACTACCGCAAAAGCAATGTTTACTAATGCTAAAATCCCTACTGCTGTTCGTACCCATTTTGGTATATTGTCTTTGTGATTGCTCATATATTTATTAATTTTATCATCATTTAGTTTTTTCTGACCAATGGAATCTGCAGATTGGTTGGTCTGTTTTCTTCTTTGTCAAACCCTCGTCCATCCACATTTCTCGCTCCCCAAAACATCAGTTCGTTAAATATATAAATCAAATCGTACTCCGAAAAGATTTGTCCTTCTGCAAGTCCGAATGGAACAAAAGCTTTTCCTAAAATACTTTGTCCGGCATTCACTTCCCATTTGTCGAAACCAGTACTTGCCACTTTGTTCATGGCATCTGCAAAACCTTGAATTATAGGAGTAACCTGGTATGCTTCATCGGCAGTGAAGTCCACCTTTTGCGCCCCTGCTGCTATCGGATGGTCGCCTTTCCAAAACATAGTTCCTTTCAAAAGAATTTTCACAAGAGGCACTTTGCCGAATGGGTCAACAGCGTTTATTACCTCCAATTCAAATTTGTCGCCGGGCATCGCCTTGAATGTTCTGGTCAGGTAAAATGGTTTAATACTTCCGTCAGCATTTTTAATTGAGCTTGGGCGAAGTTCGGGCGCAATGCTTTTCCATTCGCCACCTTGAATAAATTGTTTAATTTCTTCTACTGTCATTTTATTATTATTTATTTGGGTGCAAAGATAGGGTTTGTTGTGGTTCTTATTTATGGTTTAGATTATTGGTGTAAAGCATTCAGGAGGTAGGGGATTAAAAATCCCCAGTGAAAGACAAGCAATTGCAAATCGCTCGAAGCGATACGTCATATTCTATCTAACAGCTCGGAAATCGAATGAAAAACAAGCAAATTTTTCGGGCTGTTAGAAAACCTTTTTTACAGCTTTTAAGGTGTAGGGGTAACCAGCGGCTCTGGGGGCTCTGGTTATATCCTGCACGTCTGGTAAAGCCTACATGTCCAGTTTTATCGTCATTCGTTGAAATTATAATTTCTTTCTCCATTCAGGATCATTAAAATCAACTTTTGTAGCTTCTTTCCAAATTATATCATAATGCATTTTAGCAAAGTGGCTAAAATAGAAACTGTTCCCTTTAAGTTTTAATTTTAAATGGGGTGATTCTGTACAATTTCTTTTTCTCCAAAAAAAACCAAGATAAATAATGTCATCAACTGCATAAATACTAAATGTACTATTACCATCAAAAAGTCTGATTTCAAAATTATTAGGATGGTTTGACTCTGAATATAATTGAAAAAACTTTGCAAGGTTTGAGTTAATTTCTCTAGGAACATAGTCAGTATCTTCGACTACTCCTAATTCTTGTCCACGAGCTTTAGCATAATTTGATTTAGGATTTAAAATCAATATTTCAACTTCCATATTTTTTTCAAGGGCAATTCTTATCGCGTTTTCTACAGGAATGAAATTTCCAATCCAAGTTTGCAAAATCCATATTTTGTGTTTTCCAACCATCACATCATATTCAAAGTCATAAACTGGAAGTTTTTCATGTGATGAAATAATACCTGATTCTAATTCATATTGTACTTGTTTTAGTTTTTCAACAAGCAGAATTTCTTCATCTTTTCTAATGAGTTTTGCATAGATAAAATGGGATGCAATTGCAGCAGCTACAAATGCTCCAATTTCACCAATAAAATGAATCCAGTGATTTTCTGTTTGATGATTTTCTGCAATTAGCATTAATATCAAACCAATTAAAAACACTATACCTACTATAAGGTAATATTTCCAGGAAAAAAGATTTGGTATTCTGTCAGAATTTTTTGCCATATTTTAAATTTGTACTTTATTGTTTTTGTCTGATTATTAAATGAAACCATACAGGTGCAGGGGGCACCTGTCCGGTTTTATCGTCATTAAAAATTTATAATTTAGTTTTTTTGATATAAAATAGCAATTCTATTAGGTCGGCTATATCCAACACATCGGCTATATCCTGCATATCGGGTTATATCCTGCACGTCGGGTGTATTCACTAATTATTTATTAACTTATTTTCTTTCTGCTTGATGCAACAAATATTTCAGGATTATCATCAGTCAAATCTACATCATATTCCCTTCTGTCTAAAATCTGCAAGAAATGAATTACGGAATTATCTTCAGGTACTATTTGTTCATTTTCAACTCTGATTAAAACGTTTAAAGACTGGCATTTAGCAATTAGTTTTTCCATTGAGGTTCGTTCCAAATCTTCTCTCGATTTTATTGACGCAATCAATTTGGCTGCTGCTTTTGAGTGACCTACATAATTTGCAAGATAATTGAAATTTACAAAAGCAATCCGAGTTGTTAAAAGTCTTGTAGCATCTGCTGCAGTTCGTAAAATTTCTTCTTCAATATTTGCAATAAAAGTAAAGCCAGTTGGATGAAGAATATCTATAACTAATTCATGAATAATAAAATCGAAATCAATATCCAATTTGAAAATATCGTCTACTACCACTTTCAAAGTATCATCAACTAATTGGATTAATTTATTATGTTTTTTTAATAGCCCTTTAAATTGTGAAGGTCTTCTTACCGCAATTTGTTTAGCACCATTAATATGATGAAATACTGCAAAATAATATGTAATTTTATTTGCAATTTCAGAAAGGACTAAATTTGAAACAGGAATATTTGGTTGATTATATAAATTATTAAGAGAATTAAGATTTTGGTTGTTTAAAGGAATTGTCAATTTTTCATCTTGACCATATTTTTCACTAGCTTCAAAAAGTAACGGATTACCATCTATAGCCAAATATGTATTGTAAAATGTTTCATGCATTTCATACAACGATTGTCTTACTGAATCGTCAATTGGGATAAGAGCAATTATTTCTTGCCCATCGATAATAGAGCAAATTCCAAATTCAATACTACGAAAATCTTCAAATGGCATATTTATAATTTTTTAGTTCAATAAAAACAGAATTACTTATTCGATGGACTTTTAGCTCTTTGATATTTGATGGTATTCTTGTTCTCTTGGTTAATAATACAGAACAGTTATAACTATCAATTGTATAAACGCGATAACCAAGAATTGCAAAAAGTATATTGATAAAATGTAAATTCATATTCCACAATACAAACACAACAAAAAAGATTGCGCTTATCATAGCAACAAACTCTCTATTAGTGGTAATTGTCACACTAAAAAGAGGAAGCAAAATAGTGATAAGATAAGTAAATAAATATTCTCTATTGGTTTTTGTTTCAGAAACATCTAATAAGAAAGTATCGTTACTTTTCTTTGAAAAGTAAATTCTTAACCAAATAAAAAGATAAGGAATAACAACTAAAAAACTAACAGCAATCCATAAATACTTATCACAGATGACATGATCAAATCCTTTTATACCAATCAAAATAAACAAGGGCGCCATGCTGCTTAAAAGCATCATTAACTTTATTAAAGGAAGACCTTCATTTGATTTCATTTTTATAAATTTTCATTTATCACTTCAAAGCCGATAAATTGAGAGTCACTATAGTCAAGCATAGTGCCATCCCTTTGTGTTGTACATAATATTGTTAAGGCAGTAAAATCAGAAGGTTTTTCCCTTTCTAATCCATCATTCCAAATGTAATTAAAATCCATATTTATAATTTCTTTTACAAATTGAGGATCCTCTTTATACAATCTTTTTGCATCAATCATAACAAATTGTCTGTTCCTTCCATTTTCAAAAGCAAGTGGAATAATATGCATATCTTCATAAGTGCCCTCAGTCCATATTTGGCATTTATATATTACACCATGTTTTAATTTGAAAAATGGTTCTTTAAGTTTTATCGAACTTTCGTACATTGAATTTTCATTCATGATATTATTGTTTGTATAAATTTATTTCTTTTTTTGTTTGCAAAGATACTTTTATAAAATCTTATAATCCCTTACCATGAAATCTATTTCTAAAATCATCAAGAAGTCTTTGACTGATTTTTTGGTCTAATCCATCAATAGTTCTTATTCCTTCTATTGGCAAAAATCTTAATTCCTGAGTTTCAATCGGAGAATTTAAGGTATATAGATTATTTGCTACAGACTGAATATTTATATCCTTTACATTCATTAAAGTTATAGTAATGCAATATGATTTGGAAGAAGTAAAGTTGTCAAGATAAAACGAAACTCCCTTCGTTATATATATTGTTGCTTTTCTGATGACCCAATCAAAATCAATAACCATATCATTATTCATGTAAGGGTTCTTATCAATTTTTAAATTATGATCAAATATTTCAATAGCCCCATTATGTAACCAATTCACATAAAGTAATTCATTATATATAACCATTCCTTCCTCATTAGAATATCTTAAGATATAAGGATTATTGCCAGAGGGGTCATTATTTAGTAATGAATCAAAATATTTAAACTTCTCACTTTTGATTTCATCAGTTAAAGCTGTTTGAGATATATTCTCAATTCCTGTAGGAACTATATGAATTAGTATACCACTTCTATTAGAGGTAAATGGAGTTAAGACAGGAGAGATTTTAAATCTTTCTATTCTTTGATGTAATAATTGGAAGTCCATTTTTTTTTCTTTCATCATTTTATGACTGCGTTCCCCTCTTGGGGCGCAGCAATAAAATGATGATTAGTAGTATCGGGATTGTTGGTTTTTGGCATGGTTTGGTTATTTTATTTGAAAGGGTTAATAATGGTCAGTTTGGATTCTATTACCAAGCCGTCTTGCATGTCTTCGGAATAGAGGATTTCGCAGTTATTTTCTAAAGCAGAAGATACGATTAAGCTATCCCACCAGCTTAATTGATATTTATTAGAAATTTTGAAAGCTGAATGGAATGTTGAAGGATTGAGCAAGACTACATTAAATTTTTCGAGTAACTCTATTCCATGATTGTAGGATTTTTCTTTTGACAGTTTAAGGCTTCTCATACAAGCATTAACATTTTCTGCAACAACCTGTGTGCTGATAATGTATTTTTTAGAAACAAAGGCAAGGACTATTTCGCGTTTCACAAGATCTTTATCCATCAAATAGACAAGAATATTTGAATCCAAAAATGTTGGTTTAGCTTCTATCATCTCTGTCATAAAGTTCATCCCTGTTAAATTTGTAATTGCTCAAATCAACACTGTATTGGGAATAAAACTCTCTTAGAGATTGTCTCCATTCTTCTTCAGTTTGCTCCTTTTTTTCTGGATTATCGCTCTCAACTTTATGAAGAGATACCTCAATATCTACTTCTTTATCTTTGAACTCATCGGGTAACACAAGGTGGAGTTCGTTGCCTTCGGTTTTAACAATCTTTTTTATAGCACTCATAGTTTATATATTTTATTAGGATGTAAAATTAAGAAAAAATTTGGAGATAGCTTTATGCAAAATTATTTTTGTCGCTTTTATTTTGAGGCATATTCTACCGTCCATTCTATTCCATATTTGTCTCTGAACATCCCGAAGTAGGAACCCCAGGCACTGTCGGCTATGGGCATTTCTATGTTTCCGCCTGCTGATAGTCCATTAAATAATTTGTCGGCTTCTTCGCGACTTTCTGTACTGACAGCTATCTTGGAACGGTTTTCATTTTCATTTACCCTTCCCATAAATTCGGGAACATCATTGGCTATTAAAATGTTATTGCCTATGGGCAAAGCAATGTGCATGATTTTATTTGCTTCATTTTCCGGTATAGGGAATTCCGTGCTCGAGAGGTCTTTGAAACGGACTATCCTGGAGAACTGTCCGCCAAAAACCGATTTGTAGAAATTGAAGGCTTCTTCGGCATTTCCGTTGAAGTTGATGTGGGGATTTATTTGGGGCATGGGGTTATTGTTTTAAAATTGGAACGCAGATGATGCAGATTGTTTATGACAAGATATGATTTATTGATTCCTAGGAAAAAATCATATCTTTTCATATAAATCAGCGGTATCTGCGTTCCTATTGTTATTTGATACATAGGAACGCAGATGACGCGGATTGTTATGATTAAATATGATCTTAGGATTCCAAGCAAAAAATCATATCTTTTCATAACAATCCGCGGAATCTGCGTTCCTATTCTCTTAAAAAAATCATATCTTTTCATATAAATCAGCGGTATCTGCGTTCCCATCTTATGCGTTAATCAGTTTTTCGATGTCGAATTTTGTCATTTGCATAAAGGCATATAGTACCTTTGGTGCCTTTTCGGGGTCGTTCATCAGTTTGCCTAAAATGGAGGGGACTATTTGCCAGGAGACACCAAATTTATCATCCAGCCAGCCACATCTGTTATAGGTTCCGCCTTCGCCAAGGAGCTCCCAATAATAGTCAATTTCTTCTTGTGTGTCGCAGGTAACTACATACGAATTCGCCGGCGAAAATTTGTATTCCGGTCCGCCATTGAGAGCCATGAATTTTGTTTCATTCAGTTCAAAGATTACTACCATTGGGTTTTCGGAAACTATTTTTGAGTTTTTGAAAATGGAACAGTAGAATTCGGCAGCCGCTTTGGCTTGCCCGTTATACCAGAGGCAGGGGAAAAGTTTATTTGTCATATTATTTATTTAAAGTAGAAAATGTTACGATGATTATAAGCTGTGTTAAGCATTGTAGAATTTGATGTTGAGATTTGAGATGCCAAATTAACTAAATATTTCTTTTACCACCAAATTTTTTGTTAAATTTTTTTCATGAGACAGAATAACCGAGGAGATAATTTTTCGAAAATCTCACCGTGACTTGTATAAAAAATTCTTGAATAATTTAATTCAATTGCCAATATATGTTTCTTGATACTAAAAATTTGCCAGGTGATAAAAATAAGAGAAATATTGATCGGTTAAAGTAATAGAATGATAACAGTTACCCCGAAATTTTAAACCTGGTCTTTATCAAAATTCAAATTTCTTTTCACTTTTATCGTTCATGGGCAAATAATAAATAAATAATGATACGGTTACTCTTCCTTTTATTCACAATAATTTCTGTAAGCTCCTTTGCTCAAAAGGATGTGAAAGTGAATCCTCATAATGACACCCTGTTGAAAGATACGGTGGGTCCTTATTACCAGAAGCTTGCCGATAATCTGAATAAAGTGGTAGATGATTTCCCGAATAACTTCGATAAGATCAAAGGAAAGAAGGTCAGTATAAATTCGAAGATGATGACTTGGTATTCTAAAGTTACCATTCCTGAATGCGAGCAAGGAATCATCTACCAGGAACCTGCTTCCGGCTTTGATAAATGGGTCTATAAAGCCCGCCTGATAAGGAAAGATGATAAGCAAGAACCCATAAAGCTTTATAAAGACTTCCTTAAGAAACTCCGCCTGACAAAGCTGAATTGCTGCATCATGGAATTGAAGGAGAACGTGGATTACATGGGGGATTATATCGCGACCTGGCATACCTTGATGCTGATGGAAGACAAAAGCAAAGGCTTCAAGCAACTGACGATCAGCCTCAGATATCATGAGCCTCAAGGTGATGAGAAAGCAGAGGTCTATCTTTATATTATGGGGTCTGATGAATAAGGCTTTTGCTAAATTTGCATCCTGTAAAATGAAACAAATAATAAGATTATGAAAAGTATAAAGGGTGGAATCGCAGTGGTGTTAATGTTCTTTGGAATGAGTTTTTCCTACGCTCAAATTAACATCACTATAACCGGAACCGTCAAGAATGCCGGTAATGACAGCGTGTATCTGAAGGTTGATAAATATTTTGTTGGAGATAAGACTGACATTGTCAAGAGTGCTGTGCATAGTGGGACCTTCACGCTTAATTACAAATTAGATCGCAGCAGAATTGCTGAAATCATTTACAAGAATCAAAGTTTAAAAATCTTTCTTGAGCCTCATGATGAATTAAATATTGATATAAATGATACCAGCTTTAGCTTCAGAGAAAAAGGTATGGAGAATGATTATTTCCTGATGGAGTTTTCAGAAAAATTCAAGAAGGACTATGATTCTGCAAGCCTTCGTGAACACATGCTTAATGATAACATTGATCCATTTGAGATGACTTTATTCGATAGCAGAAAGAAGCAAATGGAATTCTATAAAAACTATTCTCATTTTAATGATTTGACAAGTTCTTTCAAGACTTATATTGAGAATACAATCAAATATTATTACTACGGAAACCTCTTCTCCTATCCCATTATCCGCGGCAACGCTGATAAAACGGTATTAATAGTTCCGCATTTGCCTTTGGCAATGATAGAGAATGTGGATGATAACATTGTGAATAACGAGGATGCGATTATCTGTGAAACCTACCGCACCTTCCTCAACTATTACATCATCTATAAGACTTCGGAAGCCAATGGATTCAATAAGTTCAAGGATTTATCCGTATCTATGGACAGGAAATGCACCACTGCCCAAGATCATTTGAAGGGTATTTCTTTTGTTTACTTCCTCTCGAAGTTTTTATATGACAACTGCCAGAACGCTTTGCCATCAATGGATAAGAAATGGTTTGCCGTGCTCACGGGTGTTGATAAATCTACAAACTATACCGCCATTGCGAAGTCGAAATGCAGTGATAAGATGAGTCAGAAAGACCCTGTCTCTGTCCGCACAGATGCTATTATTCCGGCTTCTGATTATACCTTCAAGATGCACGACATGAGCGGGAAGTATGTCAGTCTCACGCAATTCAAGGGAAAGGTTGTTTATATTGATTTCTGGGCAAGCTGGTGCGGTCCTTGCAGGCAGCAGATGCCATTCTCCAAGGAGTTGCATGGCAAATTGACGGACAAACAAAAGAAGGAAATCGTTTTCCTTTATATCTCGATAGATGGCTCTGAAGATGCCTGGAAAAAGGCAGTTGATCAAATAGGAATGGAGGGCGTTCTAACCATCAGTCCCGGTAATTGGGATTCCGAAGTGGTGAAGTTCTTTGGCATCAGCAGCATCCCTCGATATATGATTATGGACAAGCTCGGAAACATCGTGGACAAGGACGCTAAACGCCCGAGTTCAGAGGGAATTCTGAATGATTTGACTAAGTTGGCAGAACAATAAGTTGCCAGCACTCATACACCTGCTTTCTATTTAAATTATTCCCAATAAAAAAAGCCCAAGGTAAAATTTACCTTGAGTTTTCTCTTTAATTAAAAATTAAAATATACTTACTGCATCACTATCTTGCTTTGCAATATGGCATCTTTGTTTTGTTTTGAAGTGTCACCCTGTAGATTCCTTTGGCAATGGTGGAAAGATCCATCTGGAATTGGTTCTCGCCAACCACCAAAGTATTGGCTTTTGTTCTTGTAATAAATCAAGATAGTATATAAACGATAGGTTTTCCAATTATCAAAACCCTTCTGTAGAAAACCTGAAGGGAGCGTGGATAGAATTACCTTTTAGGACTTGGGTTCAAAAATCTTTGTAGTGTTTATTTTCATGGTTCCAAAACATTCATGAACAGCAGCATTAGGAATTGATAAGGAATAAAAATTTCTTTGTATAGAAGTAAAATTTATTGACTTGGAATTGAATAAGGAAGATATAAAATTTCTTCATCAATGCTTAATAGTTTAAGAGCAATATTTGATTCCAAAACATTTGAATCAAGAAGCAGAATAAAGATATCCAGAAGTTAAACAATCAGCATTGGAAGTCCAATTTCTAAGCTTATTTGTACCATTTTATTACATAAAAGCAAGGAAACATTGTGTGGTAGTAATACTACTAATGTTAGAAGTTTTACTTTTAAGCTTAGTAGTTGAACTACCAACATTAGAAGTTTTACTTTTAAGCTTAGTAGTTGAACTACCAACATTAGAAGTTTTACTACTAAGCTTAGTAGTAAAACTACCAATGTTAGAAGTTTTACTACTAAGCTTAGTAGTTGAACTACCAATGTTAGAAGTTTTACTACTAAGCTTAGTAGTTGAACTACCATGCTTGAAAGTTTTACTAACAGACAATGTTTCTTTACTTATTAGCATTGAAATGTTGCATCTTGTCATTGAAAAAGAACTTCCTGACCAAGATCTTCAGGAAAGAGATATGGATGTATACCTTTAATGACAGGGAGTTTCGCTTTGATTAATAGAAAAAGGAATTCCAAATCAAGAACTTCTATAAAGAGATCAGGATGTATTTCTTTAATGATCGGAAGTAGAAAACCTTAATCATGAAATGAAAGTTTAAGAATGGGATTATAAATTTTTATTCCTGAAAGTAGGATATTATTAAAGAAAAACAATACATCCAGGCTCTCCAGAATCGAATGTAGAACAAATTTTAAAAAGTTGAATTGTTTTATTAATTGCCATTGGCTTTAGCCAATGGATAATAATGATCAAATGAATTAAATTTAGCCAAATAGTTTTGAATCTTTTGGCTGAAGCCAAATTGTTATTATCCATTATTCCATTGGCTAAAGCCAACGGCAATGAATTCATAATCGTGGAAATTTTATGTGCATCTCTAAATTACGTCTTTGTGTTGAATCTTCTTAACTGCTTTCAAATAATTTTGCATCGACAAAAGATAGACTTACTCTATCACCAGTTTCGTCTGCAAAATCATCTCACCCTTTTCAAGAACCATGAAGTAAACTCCCTTTGCTATCGGGGTAAGATTCAACTCTGTTTGATTTTCTCCTTTTGTTGCCTGGAAGTCATTATTCAAAATTATTCTTCCGGTAATATCCATTAATCTTATCTTGAAATTATCATCATTCTCTGAATTGAAAGTTACGATAACATGGTCATAAGCTGGGTTTGGATAGACTTCAAAGGAAGATATTCCATTGTCAGAATCATCCCTGTGGGCAAGGGTTGTGAAGACTTGGGTGGCACTAAACGAAGAGACGTTACTTTGTGAAGAATCACAGTTATTTCTTATCTGCCAATCGTAAGTTGTTGAAGAAGTCAAGCTCGAAAATGTGTAGTGAGTATTTGCTGCTATGATATGAGTTGTCCATGTATTAAGATTATGCAAACTGATGCGAATGGTATAGTTATAATGACAGGTTGGCTGGGTCCAATTAGCCATTCCGTAAGAAGAACCAATGTTATTGGTGAAAAGATTCGAGGGAATATCGCATACATTAGTCAGCGTTACGGAAGCTGTTCCGGTACAGCCATTTATACTTGTTACGGTAACGCTATAAGTCCCGGCAGTATTGACATTAGTGGCTTGAGTCGTCGCCCCGTTACTCCAATTATAAGAAGCAAATGTCGCACCTGTTTTTATTGTTGTGAAACCGTTGTTACAAAAAGAACCTGTTTGAAGAATAGCAGGAACAGGATTGGGAAGAAATGAAAGAGATTGATGCGTTACATAATTACAAATGCCGCCATTGGAAACAGTTACATAATAGGTGTTGGTTGTAGTCGCTGTAATGCAGGAAGCGGTAGCTCCTGTACTCCAATTATAAGATGTATATGTCTGTGTGCAAAGAGTAATAGTATCACCATCACAAACTGATGTGGGACCAGTAATAACAGGAGGATTCATGTGCGGATAAACAGTGATTGATGCAGTATCTGTGCCGGTGCAGCCCGTTCCGGTAGTGATGAATACGGAATAAGATCCTGATGTGGTCGCATAAATAGTGTCAGTAGTAGCTCCTGTATTCCAAAGATAAGTTGCAAAAGAACCTGCAACAAGTCGTATCAAATCACCATGACAAAACTCTGTAATATTCACAGGAACAACAGTTATTACATTCACCTGTTGACAAGCAACGGCAGTACAACCGTTGCTATCAGTGACTGTAACACAATAGTCGCCTGTTGCATGAACCGTTATGGCTGCTGTTGTTGCGCTATTATTCCAAGTATAAGATGACCATGAACCGACATTCAGAATAACTGAATCATCAGGGCAGAAAGTTGTAGGACCATTTGGAATAATGACAGGAACAGGGGAAGAGTATGCAATTACAGTAATACAGGCACTTCCCGTACATCCATTGCTATCAGTAACAGTAGCACAATAGTTGCCCGAAGCAGTGACAGCAATGGTTTGAGTAGTAGCTCCATCAGACCATGAATAAGAAGTCCATGATCCTGCATTTAAAATTATAAAACCACCTTGACAAAAGTTGGTAGAACCAATGGTTGTAATAACAGGTGTTGGATGATTGTAAACAGTTACTATCAAAGATGCAGTTCCTGTGCAGCCATTGGTATTTGTAACTGTCACTGTATAATTTCCACTTGATGAAACAGGAATAGTTTGTGCGGAAGTCGCGGTATTCCATAGATAAGAAGCGAATGAAGGGCTGACGGTAAGATTAACAGTATCGCCATTGCAAAAGGCAGTAGGACCATTGGGAATGATAGTAGGAATCGGAAGAGAATAAA
This sequence comes from Bacteroidota bacterium, assembly GCA_013288905.1. GTDB lineage: Bacteria > Bacteroidota > Bacteroidia > AKYH767-A > JABDAW01 > JABDAW01. The sequence goes on from JABDAW010000001.1 coordinate 65,975, forward strand.
CAGTTACCGTCAACTGATCTGTACCTGAACAACCGGAAGCAGAAGTAACTGTAACGATGTATGTACCGCTTGTGTCAGTAGTGATAGATTGACCGGTATCACCGGTATTCCATTCATAAGACGTGTATGAACCTTCGGTCAATGTAACAGAATCTCCACTGCAAAATTGAAGAGGACCGGAAGAAGTTATTGCAGTATTTTGGAAAGGAATCATGGTAATATTAATAGTATCCATTGCAGTACAGGCATTTGCATTGGTAACAGTAACTCTATAAGTGCCTGTTGTGAAGGCAGTAATGGTTTCGGTAGTTTCTCCTGTCGCCCATGAATAAGAAGTATAAGAACCGGCATCAAGAGATACGGAATCGCCCTGACAGAAGGTTGTTTGACCACTTGGAATAATAGAATCTGTAAAAGCAGGATAGACATTTACATCTTGAATTGCAACTCCTGTACAACCATTTGCATCTGTAACAGTAATGCTATAGGAACCTGAAAGAGTCACTATTATAGTCTCTGATACTGATCCGATATTCCATAAATAAGAAGACCATATTCCTGCATCAAGTAGTACAGAATCACCTTGACAAAAAGTTGTGGGACCGCTTGCAGTAATAATTGGGATAGGGTTCGGATTAACAGTAATATCAATACATGCAGTGCAAGTGCTGTTATTAGAATAGGTAACAGTAATGCAATAAGTTCCTGAAGTTGATACGGTAATTGTTTCATCAGTACTTCCTGTATTCCAAAGATAATTTGAAGCGGTGCTTGCTGTTAATAAAACAGAGTCGCCCTGACAGATAGTTGTTGATCCATTGGGTGTGATTGTACAATTATTTGAAATAACAGTAATGACAATACATGCTACGCAAGTACAACCATTGCTATCAGTAATGGTAACACAATAAGTTCCGCTTGTATCAGCATTAATTGTTTCTGTTGATTGCCCGGTATTCCAAAGATACCCAGCCCACATACCTGCATCCAAAGTAACTGAACCTCCCTGGTTAAAAGTAGTAGGACCATCAGGGGTAATGGAACATGTCGGATTGTTATTCGCAGTAACATTAATACAGGAAGAACAGGAACATCCATTAACATCCATAATAGTAACACAATAGGTGCCTGTTGATGATGCAGTAAGGGTTTCAACAGTGCTTCCGTTGTTCCATAGATAAGAAGACCAGAGACCAGCATCCAAAGCTACAGAATCACCACTGCAAAATGTAGTTGAATTATTTGGAGTAATCGAACAAGCAAGATTATTAGTAACATTAACAGTGATACATGCAGAACCGGTACAGCCATAAAAAGAGTTTACTGTCACACAATAAATACCGGATGCAGTAACGGTAATTGTTTCTGTGGTATCACCTGTATTCCACCTGTAATTCCGCCATACACCAGCATCTAAGGTCACTGAATCCCCGAAACAGAAATTCACAGGACCATTAGGAGTTATCAAAGGATTGACACTGTCAGAAATAGTAACGTTTTGTGCACATGTTGAAATATTTCCATGTATATCAATTGTCGTCCAGGTAACTACTGTAGTGCCATAGCCAAAATGAACAGGTGCATTATTATAAACAGTATCAATTCCGCAATTATCATGAGTCTGGGGAGTACCAATATCAGGGTGTTTAGTGCAATTTGCATAATCACGAGGACATATAATAGTGGGAGGTTCGGTATCATTAACGGTAACGGTTTGAAGACATGAGGCAGTGTTCCCTTGACTATCGGTTACTGTCCATGTCAATGTTGTTGTTCCAATTGGATAGGTTCCGCATTCCTGACCATTACTGTAATTTAAGATCACATTATTGTTAGCAGATTCACTAATGGTTAAGTTACCACAACCAGTAATCGCTGGAAGCTCTATACAGATAAAAGCGTTACAACTATCCGTGTCATTAGAGACATTTATTGTGTTTCCACAAGTAATTGAAATCGGAGCACCCGTTACTTGAATGTCTATACATGCAACACATGTGCAATCGTTATTATCAGATACAATTACACAATATGAACCACTTGAAGTAACAGTTATTGTTTCGGTTGTCGCGCCGGAACTCCAGTTATAATGACTCCATGTTCCTGCATCTAAAATTACAGAATCCCCTTCACAGAATATTGTAGGACCATTTGGAGTAATACTGCAACTTATGATACCATTTGTAATGGTTATACAAGAAGAGGAAGTGCAACCATAAATATTCGATACTGTAACGCAATAGATACCTCCGGTAGTGGCAGAAATAACTTCCGAAGTGGTGCCATTTGTCCAGGTATAAGAAGTATAATAGGTATTAGTATTGAAATCATAATTGCCCGCATCAAGATTAACAGAGTCTCCATTGCAAACGGTTGTTGGTCCTGAAGGAGTGATTGTTAATGTTGGATTCATGCTTGAATTAATATGAATAGAAGCCATGCCTGTGCATCCGTTTGTGTCGGTAACAGTAACAGAATAATTCCCTGCATTGGTAATTGAAATTGTTTCTGCAGTATCATTAGTGCTCCAATTATATGTGGAATAGGAACCTGCATTAAGGCTTATGGAATCTCCATTACAAATTGTTGAAGCACCTGTTATTGTTGGCGTTGGATTGGGATTGACAGTTACATCAATACATGCAGTAGCATTACATCCGCTGAAATCAGTAACAGTCACACAATAGGTTCCGGTTGTGAATGCATCAAGGGAATTATTTGTTGAACCATCACTCCATACCCAGGAATAATAGTTGGCTCCGGGAGAGAGATTAACGTAAGATCCCTGGCAAAAGGTGGTAGGTCCGGAAGGGATAATTACAAGGCTGATTGTAGTAATGTCAATTGATGCAGATGCAGTACATCCTGAATTTTGACCAGTGATGGTAACGGTATAAATGCCCGTATGATATATCGTTATTGATTGGGTAGTTTCTCCTGTACTCCATAAATAGGAACTCGCCTGTTCAGAGGGGTTTGCAGTAAGTATTCTTGATGAATCAGAACATAAATCAGAGGAATTGGCATTGAAGAAAAACACTGTTGGCGTGGGATAAATATAAATATTGTTCATAGCCGTACAACCATCATTGCCCGTAACCGTTACATAATAATAACCTCCGGTGGTAACTATGAGTGTATCTGTTGTAGCCCCGTTATTCCACAGAAAAGAACTATAATTTCCACCAGTAACAATGAGAGTTGCAGAATCTCCATTACAAACTGCTGTAGCATTGCTGTTAATTATTGGAGCAGGAGTTGCGGGATAAACAGTGATGATTAGTGAAGTAGTTCCAGTGCAGCCATTATTATCAGTAACCGTAACAGTATAGGTAGTAGTAGTTGTGTCGTTTTCATTAATAAAAGAATTAGTACTTCCATTATTCCAAAGGTATGATGAATAGGGAGAACTCGTATTCAAGAATGCAGTTCCATGTCCGCAGAAATTATTCCCGAAAGAAGATAAAATCATTGGAACAGGATTAGGATTAACAGTAATATTTATACAAGCTGTACCAGTACATCCATTGGCTCCACCAGAGGCTGTAACACAATAAGTACCTGAAGCGGATACCGTAATAGTTTCAGCAGTGCTTCCTGTACTCCAAACGAATGAATTATATTGCCCTGCATCTAAGGAAATAGAATCTCCTTCGCAAAAAGTGGTGGGTCCATTAGCAGAAATATTCGGTGAGGTAAGCATTTGAGTTGTAACATTAATACATGCACTGCCGGTACATCCGCTACTGTCTGTAATCGTTACACAATACATACCAACTGTTGATACATTGATTGAATCTGTAGTGGCTCCTGTATTCCACAAATAGGAACTCCAGGCACCTGCATTTAATGTTATCGGACCACTGCCACAAAGGTTTTGCGGACCATTATGAGTCAGCGTTATTGAAGGCGGCGGCAAGATGGTAATATTAATACAAGTAACTGCTGTACATCCATTGGAATCAGTAACAGTAACGCAATAAGGAGAACTCGTTGGAATCACTGCTGTATCCATTTGATCGGTTCCTCCATTAGTCCAAAGATAGGATGCATAGCCGCCCCCTGTAACAGAATTCCTTACCAATAAATCAACAGTATCTCCCGGGCAAATGGTTGTAGTTCCATGAATAATTACAGGCAGATCTATGGCATGGAATACAGAAATATTAAATGTTGCAGAACCCGAACAGCCAGAAGAATTAGTAACAATAACCCTAAAAGAAGTATCAGAAGATACAAAAGGATTTATAGTCTGTGAAGAGGCTCCTGTATTCCATGAATAGGATGAATATCCAGCACCAGCATTAAGCATTACAATTCCTGAACCACATACAGATGTGGGGATTTGAGTGATTAAAGGATTTGGTGAAGGATTTACTGTTACAGTGAAACAGGCAGTTCCTGTACAACTGTTTCCTGTCGAAACTGTCACACAATAAGTCCCGCTTGCATTCACATTTATGGAATTAGTTGTCGCTCCGGTATTCCAAATATAACTCAAATAATTCCCAACACTCAATACTGTACTATCACCCTGGCATATATCAGACTGACCGATAATAGATGGATTTGGAGCAGCAGTTCCAGTAATTGTTACGCTATCAATCCATGAACATTGACTGCCATCAGTGATGGTAATATAATAGGTTCCGGCTGTCAGACCAGAGATAGAATTTGTGGTAGCACCTGTTGACCATTCAAAGGAGTATGGTCCGTTGCCACTCGGGCTTGCAGTGGCTGTACCATTATTAAAATTCGGGCAACCGGCATTGGTAAATGTGAGATTTGAAACACCAACTCCTATACTAAAATTTAAAACGGTTGAGCACCCATGAGCATCGGTAATCGTTACTGAATAATTGCCTGCATTCAGATTATTTATTGAGGTAACATTCGTGGCTCCGGTTGACCAATTAATGGTATAGGGGGGAGATCCACTTGTTATATTTATAGAAGCATTTCCAAGTTGCGAAGTATCACAGGAAGTATTGATAGCAGCCAGATTAACCTGCAATGCAGAAGGCATACACCCAAGACAAGTAGTTTGATAATACACGCCTTCTGCTATAATCATGAAACAATCATTCGTTGATGAGGCACCCATTTCAGAAGTGGTTTGCCCGGTGAGATATATCGTGGAATAATCATCATCTTCCCAAAAATCCTGCGGAGAAACGAGCGTTGTTCCATTTATAATAATCGAGTCACCAGTAAGATTATCCTGCAAATCCGAAGCTATGACAAACCCTCTTTCATTAACAGGATTTCCGCAGACGGTAAAGTTAGTAACATTGCCCAAAGCCGCACCACCATCAACAGTATTAGCTCCATCATCAATAACTAATGTTCCTTCATAACTCGCCGAAGCATCCTGATAAATCACCAATAAAGTAAAGCCATCAACTTCGCGACTTGGGTTGGCAACACCCAAAACATTCATCATATTATAATAACCATTAGCAATAATATAAGGAGTTACATCCACCCGAAAAGCATATGAACCGACTTCGCCCCAGCATTTATTTCCACCAACACCGATATAACTTCCGGCAACGGAATCCACCGTGCCTAAAGGGTTTCGAAAGATAACGGTTTGATTGGGAAGGGTGCCTGAATAATAAGATTCTGACCAATAGAGAAAAGCCTTTACAATAGTATTGCAACCGCCCACTACATTATTAATTAACAAAGAATCCGGAAACCCATTCCCTAAATGATAGCTGTAAACAGTTTGGTAATTATCGCGTGTTTCGATGCGAACCGACCCCGCAGTATAGTTCAAACCACAGGCAGTCATATTGAAAGTCTGACCAAGATTCCCGTTACCATTTGGGGTATGATAGGAATGATTTGAGAGAGCAGAAAACTTTGCAGCACCAACTTGAGCAAAGACATTCAAACTAATTAATGACAAGCCTAAAATCAGTATCTTTATTTTCATATTAATGTATTTAAATTTGTTGATTATCCAGAAGTATAAATATTCATTTTGGCTTTTATGGTATTATACAGGAGATAACAAAACCGATTCCAAATGAAAATTCACAAGGGAATAATTGAATCCCGGGCTCTTGTCTTAATAATTCTTTTCAAAATAGGAAAGAATTTGGAAAAATGAAAAAGAGATTTTGAAAATAATACCTGACAAGCGAGATGAATAAATGTTGTTGAGTAATTCAACATTGTTCTTGGCAAAACTTTTGAAGGAACGATATAACATTGCATGAAGCCATTAAAACTAAATAAAAAATTAATCCCCCGCGGAAAGGGTAAAACCATTTTGATTTATTCCACTGCCATTCTTGGCACTATAGTTTTTATTATAGTATTCTATTTTTTGTTTTGTCCGGCGGTGTTTTTTAATGGTTATATCAAAGGCAAGATAGAAACCGCTTTCATGAAAGGATATCCGGGATATAAAATTAAGATTGGCGTATTCCATTATAACTTCTGGAGTAGCAAGATGGAAACGGATACTATATGTTTTGCTGACAATGACACGGCTATGAATAATAAAATCACCGGCTTCTGTGTCACTGGTTTCAAATTCAAACACTTGATTAATGGCGGTCCTAAGGGGAATGATTTTTCAGGGTATGTCATTGATGCTAAGAACGTATTTATTACCATTCCTGATTCCAAATATGACATCAACATCAAGAATGTTCATCTCTCGGGATCCGATTCTTTGATGTGTGCCGAAGACCTTGAATACCATACCAGGATGGAGGATGAAAAGGTTTTCGCGGCAAGCAATTACAGGCAAACATTATTCAAAATCTCCATACCTAAAATCGAACTTCATGGTGCTGATTGCAGCGGATTAATCAGTGGCAAAAACCTTTATATCCGCTCCTCCAAACTCACCAATCCTGCTATGGAAGTTTTATTAAATAAAGATAAACCATTCAAGACAGATACCGGATTTTCTCCCATGCCCAATGAAATTTATACCAAGATTAAGAAGCCCTTGCGGATGGATAGTATCATCATTGTTGATGGCAATCTTGATTACAATGAAAGGTTTGATGCAGCAGGAAAATTTGCCAATCTCAATTTCAAGACCATCAATATTATGACCCACGGTTCGATTCATAACACCGAGAAATTGGTGGATGAAATAATCCATGTAGATTGTATTTTTAACCATGCCACTCCGATGAAGATCAAGATGAAATTACATCTTTCATCCGAAGATTTTTCCTTGAAATATTTGGGCACATTCGGAGCTATGGATCTCACGAGTCTGAATCATTACTTTGATATTGCCGAACCCATGCGCATCAAGTCAGGGATGGCAGAATCATTGGCTTTTGATGTAGAGATTAATTCCGGAAATGCAAGCGGGACGGTGGATGCCATCTATAAAGACTTGAAAATCGAATCTACCAATCTGAAGAAATGGCAGTTGATAACAAGGCGCAAAATAGCCTCCCGCTTAGCCAACCGTTTTATGATTCACAAAAACAATCTCCCCGACAAACATGGCAATCTAAAACCAGGAATCGTCAAATTCACCCGCAAGCGCGACACCGCATTCACAGAAATGATTTGGCTGTCCGTAAGAAGCGGATTAGAGGATATATCGGGGCTTTGAAGTGTTATAATAATATTCATCATCTTGTTGTTGCGCCTGAAAAGTCGCAATCACAAGACGATGTTGGGAATGAATCTGCCTATAGAAAACTGAACAGTAGCTTCGCAGTATCTGTCAGGTTTTATCATCACTCGCAAAGGACCTCAAGGTATCAGCGCATTTACGTATGTTATAGTAACTTAATCATTGCTGAAATATTTTAATCTTATAGACTTTATCAAAACCGCACTTGCGGTATTGATAAAGTTTAATAAATAAAATGATGGAAACGATTTTCATAAAAAATACAACAAAACGTAAGAAAAAATGGGTTGCAACCATTTGTTGGAGATATATAACGAAAAAGTGGATGGATAGAACCATCTGTTGGACGAATGCAACGAAAAGTTGGAGAGATAGAACCATCCGTTGGACGAATGCAACGAAAAGTTGGAGTGATAGAACCATCTGTTGGAGAATTACAACCAACAGTTGGAGAATAACAACCAACTGTCGGATAAAAGCAACGAAAAGTCTGATGGATGCAACGAAAAGTTGGAGGATTACGACTAAAACTCCGACAAATGGTCTTTGTTGATATTTTGTATTATAAATCAATGAGTTGGAAAGAGGAATAATTAGGTTTTATCGGATAGATATATGGTTTTTTCTTTAAAGACGAAGGTTAGTGGGAGTGTGGAAAGTGGCGTGGGGAGAGGGGATTGAGGTGAAATGATAGGATTGGTAAGGGAATTTAAATTGGATATGGCTTTTTAAATAGTTTTTTGTTTAATTTGGCGGCTTCAAATGAATTAAAATGTTATTACACTACTGGCATCATATAATTGTTGATCACGATAAATCGGCTCAATCTTTATGGATAATTATACCACCTTTAATTACAGCCTTGACTATATTAGTTACTGCCATTCTGACATTAAGAAAATATGGATTGCAAAGAGAAAACCAAACAAAGCTTAATATCGAAATTATAACGTATAATTATGTTTTTGAAGGCCAAGATTATGTCTATCTCGATACTATTTTAAACAATGTAGGCAAAGTAAAACTTGGTGCAAAATATAGATTTGATAATAAAGGTCATTTTGCATACAATGATGAAAATGACCCTTATGAAAAAACATTGCAATATTCGTTAGAATTGCAAGTAAAAAGGGTAAATAAAAATTTATATTCCTCTTATTGGTTTGAGATGGAAAAACAATATTCAAAAATTGATAATCTAAATTCAATAAATCTTTTGGACGATTTTGAAGTTCCAAATGATCCCAAAGCAATATTTTATATTGAACCTGATGAAAGTGCGCATTTTGGATGTTGGTTGCAATTAGAGAATGGACTTTATGAAGCAAAAGTAATTTTTATTGGAAACAAGAAATTAGATGGAAAAAAGCCATCAGATGAGTATTGGAGAAGAAGGATTTCTTTTCAAGTTCCAAATTCAACAAAAGAGAGCGAAAATAAA
>JABDAW010000002.1 GCA_013288905.1 Bacteroidota bacterium
GTAACCTCTAATGATGCATCCAAATTAACGGATGGAAAAGTGCAATATTCCTGTCTTCCAAATGAGGATGGAGGAATCGTTGATGACTTGTTAGTTTATAGAATAGATTCCCAGACTTACATGCTTGTTGTGAATGCTTCAAACATTGAAAAGGATTGGAATTGGATCAGTAAATTCAACAACAAGAATGTCGAGATGCACAACATTTCTGATAAGACTACTTTGCTTGCAGTACAGGGTCCGAAGGCTTGTGACACCTTGCAGAAACTGACTGACATTGATCTTTCTGAAATGCAATATTATACCTTCAAGAAAGGAACATTTGCGGGGATTGATAATGTCTTAATCTCTGCAACAGGATATACCGGTGCAGGGGGCTTTGAAATCTATTTTGAGAATGAACATGCTGATAAAATATGGAAAGATATCTTTGCCGCAGGTGAGGAATTCGCCATCAAACCTATCGGCTTGGGTGCAAGAGATACTTTGCGTTTAGAGATGGGCTTTTGTTTGTATGGCAATGATATTGATGATACCACTTCTCCGATAGAAGCTGGCTTGGGATGGATTACAAAATTCACAAAAGACTTTACTAATTCTGTTGCTCTCAAAGAACAAAAGGATAAAGGTGTTTCAAGAAAGTTGGTTGGCTTTGAAATGGTTGACAGAGGTATTCCCAGACATGGTTATGATGTGGTGGATGCTGATGGAAACAAGATAGGAATTGTCACATCCGGCACTCAATCTCCTACTTTACAAAAGCCCATTGGTATGGCTTACGTCCCCGCTGATTCAGCGTCTGAAAACTCTGAAATATTCATCAGTATTCGTGATAAAAATCTTAAAGCTAAGGTAGTCAAGATGCCCTTCCTTAAAAAATAATCACAAAACTATATGATTCAAAAAAACGTGAAGATTATTGAAGTTTGTTTCTCCCCGGCATTGATAAATCATTTTGACTATAAAGAATCCATCGTGGTGGTGGTTGATGTTTTACGTGCTACTTCGTCCATTTGTGTCGCTTTTGCGCATGGTGCTGAATGCATGATTCCCCTTGCTACTGTTGAAGAAACCGTTGCTTATAAAGAGAAAGGCTACCTCATCGCCGGTGAAAGAAATGGTGAGATGATTGAAGGATTTGACATGGGAAATTCCCCTTTTAGCTTCATGGAAGAAAGGATTAAAGGAAGCAAGATCGCCATTACTACCACCAATGGAAGCCAGGCGATTCATGCTGTTAATGATGCTTTCCAGATTGTAATTGGTTCTTTTCTTAATCTGAATGCCCTTACCAACTGGCTGACTGATCAGGATAGAAATGTCATGGTGCTATGTTCAGGATTTAAGAATAAATTCAATCTCGAAGATACCTTGCTTGCGGGTGCTATTGTTCATAGATTGCGTCCAACTAACAAACTAACAATTGATTGCGATTCTGCTGTAGCTTCCGAATATTTATACATGAAAGCCAAGGATGATTTATTTGAATTCCTCAAGAATTCTTCTCATCGCAAAAGGCTTCACAGGCTTCATATCGAGAGCGACATTAAATATTGCCTAAGCCCCAATCAATGCAAGGTAATCCCTGTATTGAAGAACGGCATATTGTATAATTACAAAGAAGCTATTGATTAGTTGAAATATAAGAGGTAAGATGTAAGATGGCAAATGCACGTTACATTTTACCTCTTACCTTTTCCATTTCATCTCTTATAATCCTCTTCGTCTTGTTGTTGCGCCCTGAAAAGGTCGCAATCACAAGACGATGAAAAATAAAAAAAGCCTTCCGACACATCATCGGAAGGCTTTCCTAATTTCTAAATATCTTTTTAAGAACCAAGAACTCCCGTAGAAGTTATTGCACTTAAATTACCATAACCCACTTTGTTTTTACCGACTGCACAGCAATAAACCTTTTTATTAGCGGTCAATCCGCCCATTTCTTTATTATTACTACCACTACAGATAAAAAAACTTCCACCATTTGTGGACATACAAGATATAGTATCTATGTCAACAGAAATAATTGATTCAGGATCAGTAAAAAATATATGAGTCATAATTTTTGAACCAGGCATTTTCGCAACTACTGATTTCACCCTATTTCCTCCCATTGGTGTTAATTTAGGAGTTGGTGTATCTCCTAATCTTACTGCAACAGTTCTTCCATTTGTTGTTGCAACAAATCCTCCGCTTTGGATGATTGTTGCAACTCCACCTGCCACATAACTTACATAGCTCATCTGGAGCGTAAGCTTTTCATCCAAATCATTAACCGCATTTTTGAAGTTGGTCTTGTTTTCAGGATTATCATTTCTTGCCGCATAGAGTGTATTGACAAGGTTAGCGGCAACCGTCAAACTCCCTGCACCTGTAAGCGGAACTTCCGGCGTTGGGAAGTTTGTATTCGCGGTCATTTTAGAAACTTTATAAAGAGCTTTAGCCGCCATTTCAGTGGGTTTCCTCTTGTCCCAGTCTTTCTTTCCTGTTATCTGTTTTGCCATATCTAAATATTTACTATTTTTTTGAGGGTGCAAAAATACAAAAATTATTTGGAATAGAAACCAAATTTTAAAAATATATTTTTGAAAATACTTTAAAAAATGCAATATTTAACTTTTAAAATTGAACATAAAAATGTCATCCTTACAGCGTGTTTATATGAAGAAACGACACTTTTATAAATCCATTTTAATCTTCAAAATAATTATGTATTTTTTTGAATAAAACATAAAAATCAGAAACAAAAGTATTTTCAAATCAGTAAAAATCAGGTAAATTTGGCTAAGAAAACTTATATTAATCTAATTCAGTTCTTGGATTTAACACAATTATGATTCCATTTTTCGTTATGAATAGGCTCCAAATAATGAATTTTCAATCCTTCAAAAACCTAAATTGGTAATCTTCAATGTGGAATGAACCTTTCTAATCACTGTATGATGATACATCGCCGATGTATGATGAAACATTGTCGATGTATGATGAAACATTGTCGATGTATGATGATACATCGCCGATGTATGATGAACCATTGCCGATGTATGATGAACCATTGCCGATGTATGATGAACCATTGCCGATGTATGATGAACCATCGCCGATGTATGATGATACATTGAGCTCGCATAGCATTATAAACCTGTTTTGTTAACTAAAATGCCCAAAATTCCAGTTTTTTGGGGAAGAAGAAGGTTTTTCTTAAAAAGAATAAGAAGAGGGTTTTGGGAGGTATCGGACTCCTATTATATATAGGAACATTCTGAAAGTTTTTGATGGTTGTTTTTTTGGTTCTAATAATTATTATTACTTTTGCCTCGCAAAATAAAAATAGAATGATGAAATAAAAAAGATAAAGATTAAACCAAAACATAGGCGTTTAGCAATCCTATCTAAGAAACCGACGAAATTTTAAAGTAATCAGGATTAAGCAAAGACGCTCACGACAGGCGTGGGCATTGCTTTACTTGATTACTGGTTCTTCGTCGGACCTCTTAGATAGTCAGCAAGATTAGCTCACGCCGCTGTTTTATATAAGAACAAAGAATCGTGAAATATGTATAGCGAAAGAAACATAACAAGAGCACCATGAATGAAAGGAAGAAAAATAATCAACCTCCAATCTTCCGAGCTACTGGAAGTGATGGCGTACACAGCAGCTTTGTGAAAGTACGTTAAATCAAAATTTATATATCTTTGCAAACAAATTAAAATCATTAAAAAATGAAAAGAATAAAACTAATTGTCTTAACAATAATGCTGCTCGCCACGGTAGGCTTGAGCAAGAGCATTGCACAAGCACCGACCATTTTAGTAAACGGTACATCAACTAACTATAATTTATGTATAGGTGTTACATATGTATTAAATCCTCAAATACCTACAACATGCTATATGCATGATTCAAATAGTAGTGGCGGAGATTTTTTTATATCGGATAATATTTCCACTTATACAATAGTTCCATTCAATGTTGGTAATGGTAGACAGTTTTCACAAGCTTATTTTACAATAAATGGACCAGGTATTTATAAAATTTATTGTAAATATTATTATAATTCTGATCCTTGGGATCCTTTTTACACGGATACAATTACTTTTACAGCTATTACATCATACCTTACATCAACCGCCGTTTTTAATAGCCCTTGCGTAAATTCAGGCATTGATATAATTATTAATTCAAATGGTACAGTAGATGGCGGATTTTGGACGTCTTCAAATAATAGTGTTTTTGATGGTGGATCATTTACATTTTTGGAAGGAACTTATAACACTTATTCTACCAATTCAACACCGGGATCGGAATACGTAATTTGTTGGGTAGATTTTGTAGAAGGCTGTTCTCGTCAATATGATTCATTACTAATAAATAGTTATGATCTACCTCCTTCTGCTCCTTCTGGAACAATATCATGTATCTATGGTGCCCCGGAACTTTGCTCCGGTGGAGATCTAAATCTTTCTATTGACACAATTACTAATGCAGCAGGATATATTTGGACATCTTCAGTATGGGAAAATATATTATCTCCATTTTATATTACAGTTCCTTATTTGGATATCGTGATTGGAGATTATGATCAAACTAATGTAGTTACCGTTGCAGCAGCTAATGGATGTGGAACAAGTGATTCTGCAGTGAGATCGTTTCATTCCTATCAGGAAAAAGATTGTACGCCTCCAAAGATTATTAATGTATCAAATAATCTTCAAAAGGAATATTCAATTTATCCTAATCCTGCTTCCTCAATAGTTACTGTTATATTTGATCATCCTGAGCAAACTCATAAAATTTTTCTTCTTAATTTAGAAGGTCAAGTAATTACCAATTTTGTTTCAAAAGGAATTAGTTTAGAAATTGATATTTCAAAATTACCATCAGGATTGTATCTACTTCATTCAAATTCAGATACCGATGAACATTATACCAAATTGAGCATTATTAGATAAATTAAATAACCCCAGCAGGAACAAATTTCCTGTTGGGGTTTTATAAAATGAAAAGAATTTATCTTATTATACTTATAAATTTAGTCTCCTTTAATTTGTTTTCACAAGATTCTACCATTTCATTTTTTAATAAAAATATCATATCCGCAGGATTAGGCTCGGATTTTAAAATACCTACGAAGAGTAGTGGCTACTATTTTAATGCAAGTCCATTAATAAATTTTGATTATTCTATTATTGTCAGTAATGAAAAGGATTATGCTTTAGGATTCAATATTAATGCTGAATTTGCTATTCAATTATTAGATTACTCTGAGCATGGTGTTGTAATCGGATTATCAAATGGGAAATTGATACGTGCAAATATTTATACACATGAAAGTTCTCCTGATTTACTTACTTCAGTAGGGTTAAATTATTATAGAAAATTTTACTCTGAAAATTTTTATTTTTGTAATATAAGTTTGATACTTTTTGATTGTGCTTTCAAAGTTAATGGTATTAATTATGTTACAGTTCCACAAACTGGGGAAAGTGAAACGTATTATTACAATGTTTCAGGAAGTGCAAGTTTAGTTTTTGCATTTAATTACAAAATGGGGTTCATTTTCTCTCTTCCTAATTATAAAATCATCCCATTTATTGAAACCCCTCTTCTATATTTTAATAGTGTCATCCCGCCAAATGCAACTTTGTTTACAAGACATTCTGATAATAATAATCAATTTCCTTTTCTTGAAATTTCAATAGGGTGTAATATAATATTTTGAAATGGGTATTTCAAAACTTCCTACAGGATTGTATCTCATTTCTTCATGTTCAAATTCAGAACGGCATTATTCAAAATTAAGCATTATAAGATAAGAACTACCAACTCCGGCAAGAATAAATTCTTGCCGGAGTTTTATATAAAAAGATGAAGAGATTTTGTGTTATCATTCTAATTAGTTTAGCTTCTTTAAATATTTTTGCTCAAGATTCGACTAATGAAATTTTTTATAAAAACATTTTGTCAGCTGGATTAAGTACAAAGCTTATCGTTCCTCTTAAACCACAATACAATACTATGTATTATGCAACAAGCACGACTTTTTATTTTAGTGCTGGCGCATCTGCAAATATTGATTATTCAATAATTATAAGTAATAAAGAAAATTATGCTTTTGGTATAGATTTTAACGCTGAATATAATATTGAAATAATTGATGACACTGAAAATGGAGGATATGGATTATTCAATGGGAAAGTATTACCAGTTGATATTTATACACATAAACGCTTTAATATTTTAACACTATCAACAGGTCTCAATTATTACAGAAAATTATCTTCCAATCGTTTTGCTTTTTTTAATTTGAGTGTAATACCTTTTAATTATCAATCTAACGGAGGAGGAACTGAAACTATTACAGATCCCATAACAGGAAATACTATAACTTCCTTTTTCAAATCTAATGGTGGAAATACATCCTTTATCACGGAGGGAAACATCGCTTTAAACTATAAAATGGGTTTGATTTTACCCTTTTCAAATTATAAAATTATTCCTTTTATTGAGACTCCAATTTTAGCAATTAATTCTTCCCCTTATTCCATATCTTGGTTTAACAGATATGGAACGCCAAATTATCCAGTACCCTTTCTTGAGATCTCTATCGGTTGTAATATAATTTTTTGATTAGTCAATCCATCCCATCCTCCAATCAGCAATTAATAATAACAGACCTTCTCGGCACAGAAGTCTATAAAGATGAGTTGAGAATTGAGAGTTGAGAATTTGCATTCGACCCAATAATTCTCAACTCTCAACTCTCCATTCTTTCCTATCTTTGCAACCTTAATATATTAAATCATGAAGTCATTAATAATATCACCAAAGAGTAAAGAGGAACTGAAGTTTGTTGAATCCTTGTTAAATAAATTAGGCGTTGCAACAAAAGCCTTGACAGAAGAAGAGATTGAAGATGCTGGCTTGTCTTTACTGATGAAAGATGTTGACAGAACTAAAAAGGTTAGCAAGGAAGTAATCATGAAGAAGCTCAAAGCCTGATGGAGGTTACGTTTCTTGATACATTCAATAAGGATTTAGATAAGATAAAAGATAAAACAGAATGAAATCACTGCAACATCTTATCCACAAAGCAGAACATGCCAACAACCTTCACGATCTTCCTAATGTGAAGAAATAGGAAGGATATAAGTCTGCTTTTAGAATAAGAATTGGGGATTACAGAGTAGGAATATTTATGAAGGGAAACACAATTGAGTTTGCAAGGATGGTACATCGGAAAGATATTTATAAAGTCTTTCCATAAGGGACATATTTCCTGATTCCTTTTTCTCTTCAAATATTATTCCGCCACCACCCTTCTACACATCCATCCATCCACCCCATCCCCCAATCAGCAGAGAGTTATGAGTTATGAATTATGAGTTAATGCCCACGACTCATAACTCATACTTCATAACTATAATGAAGTCTATAAAGAAATGCTTACAGGCATTGATAATACCATCTCTATCTCCACCTGGAGCGCAGGGCTTTATTTCTATGAAGTAAGAAGCAATAATTCAAGCATACGCGGGAAGTTCGTGAAGGAGTAGTTAATAGTTATGAAGTATTAGTTATGAGTTTGTACAAACTCATAACTCATAATTTCTTTCATTCTTTTATGCTACCATTCCGCCCTGGTGGTGGTGCAATAAAAGGAAGAATAAGATGAAAGTTTATAGCCTAAAGTTTAAGGTTATTGTTCGATTCCTAAACCTTAAACCTTTTTCGTTACTTTGCAGCCTAATAATTTAATAATGGATAACAGAAGAGTACGATTAAGATTTGCGCCGTCGCCCACGGGTCCCTTGCATATCGGGGGCGTGAGGACGGCATTGTACAACTACCTTTTTGCGAAACGTCATGGCGGCGATTTCTTGTTGAGGATAGAGGATACCGACCAGACGCGGTATGTGCCGGGTGCCGAAGAATATATTATCGAATCCCTGAAATGGTGCGGGATACAGCTTGATGAAGGTGTTTCTGTGGGCGGCAAGTACGAGCCTTATCGCCAGTCAGAGCGCAAGGAATTGGGTATATATAAGAAGTATGCAGATCAATTAATCGAGAGCGGACATGCTTACTATGCCTTTGATTCCGGTGAAGAATTGGATGCCATACGTGAGCGATTAAACAAGGCTAAGGAGAAGCCCTTTCAATATAATTCCATCACTCGCCAGACGATGAAGAACTCCTTGACATTGCCCGAAGATGAGGTGAAGCGTCGTCTTGAAAACAACGAGCCTTATGTCATTCGCCTCAAGGTTCCGCGCAATGAAGAGATACGTTTGCATGACATCATTAGAGGCTGGGTGGTGGTGCATTCTTCGCAAGTAGATGACAAGGTTTTGTTGAAGTCCGATGGTATGCCTACCTATCATTTGGCGCATATTGTGGATGATATTTTGATGGAGATTACCCATGCCGTTCGTGGTGAAGAATGGCTGCCTTCTGCGCCTGCACATCTCTTGATATACCGCTATCTTGGCTGGGAAGATGTGATGCCGCAATATGCACATCTTCCGCTTCTGTTAAAGCCAGATGGCAATGGGAAATTAAGTAAGCGTGATGGAGATAAGTTAGGCTTTCCGGTATTTCCTTTGGAATGGAAAGACCCTGCTACCAACGAGATTTCATCAGGCTATCGTGAGCAAGGATACTTCCCTGAAGCGATGATTAATATCATCGCCTTGCTTGGCTGGAATCCCGGTCATAATACGGAAATGATGAGTATGGAGGAATTGATAGAGCAGTTTTCTTTTGAGAAAGTCAGTAAGTCAGGAGCGAAGTTTGATCCCGAGAAAGCCAAGTGGTTCAATCAACAATATCTTCGCAAGAAAGATGATAAAGAATTAGCCATTGAATTCATGAAAGACTTGAATAAACGTGGCTTGAATCCTGATGCTGCTTATGTTGAGAATGTCTGTCGTTTAATAAAAGAGAAGGCACATTTCATCAAAGAGTTTTGGGAATTGGGAAGTTTCTTTTTCATTGCTCCAGATAAATATGATGAAGATGTTATCAAGAAGAGGTGGAATACAGATTCTAAAGCTGCCATTTCCAAGGTCAAAGATGATTTTAAAAAATTTGACGTGGAGAACGATATAGTAAATGATATTCAAAATGTAACTTGGAGAGGTTGGCAACAACGCTCAATCCAATTATTATTCGAACAAAGTTGTGAAAGCATTGGAGTTAAATCAGGAAATGTAATGCAAGTTTTCAGAGTATGTCTTAGTGGAATTGGTGGAGGTCCGGTATTGTGGGAGATGGCTGAACTACTTGGGAAAGATGAGGTGGTGAAGCGTTTGGAAACAGCTTTGGAAAAGATTAAATAGCTTCTTAGACAAAGTCCAATAAAGAGAACTTTCCATTTAAAACCTTTTGATGATCGGTCGTCAGCCATTTATCAAGGATGGTAGCATAGACTTGTCGGAAATCTATTTTGTAAATCAAATCACCATTATCAAGATTCTTTAAGTCTGGCAGTTCATTGTAGATGCCGGCTTTTGAAAGCCCTCCACCGGCTATGTAGATGTTATTTGCTGTTCCATGATCGGTGCCTCTGCTGGCATTCTGAGCCACACGTCTTCCGAATTCAGAGAAGGTCATAACGACAGTATCTTTGAAGCGATCATTATCCATTAAATCGTCACAGAAAGTCTTCAAAGAATCAGCATATACTTTAAGCAATTTATCATGCCTATCCTTCTGATTGATATGAGTATCGAAACCTGAAAGAGATACATAATAAATCTTCGTCTCTGACCCTGAACATATCAATTCGGCAATGACTTTCATCCTTCTCCCGAAATCATTAACGGGATAAATCTTTGATGATTTATAGATTTTGGAATGCTTGAAGATATAGTCAGCGGACTGTGTGGTATCAACCAAAGTCTTGTGCAGGAATTCTATTTTCGGATGCTCATGTTCCTCATGGTAATTGGAGGAAACCGTTCGCAGGATTTTATTATCCGTTGCCAGATGAAGGTTTGCCGGATTGTTGAATGCAAGCCCTTTTTTAATCTCCCCTTTCATTGACAGACTCAAGTAATCATCTATCTCTACCGCAGTGTGAGGCTTCACTTGCTGGGCAGGATTTGTAATCCTGCTCTCATCGGAACACGTGGCGTCCAGATACCTTCCCAACCAACCGGTATTCAAAACTTTTGCTTCATCGCTGGCAGTTTGCCAGATGTCCATGCTTCGGAAATGAGAACGGTTAGGATTGGGATAGCCAACACTGTTGATGATGGAAAGATGACCTGCATTATACAAATCCGCAAGCCCTTGAAGACTGCTGTTCAAACCGACTTTATCATTCAAAGAAATTATTTGAGAGTTCTCTAAACCCAAATCAGGACGGGCATTGTAGTATAGATCATTGTGTAATGGAATGACACAATTCAAGCCATCATTGCCTCCGGATAATTGAATTACTACTAAAGTTTTTCCCTGATATTCGCCGGGAATGTTCATGCTTCCAAATGCCTTTAGGAATTGTGGAACCATCAATGATGCCGAGGCAAGGAAGGTCAGTTTTATAAAATCTCTTCGGGTATGTGCCATGATTATATCAATTGAAATTCGGGTAAAGACATGATGTTTGCTGCCATGCTGATGATTCGTTTTTCTTCTGTAGAATTATCTGTTCCTGCTTCGAGATATTCCATTTTAATTCTTCCTGTATCACACTGAATGAGGCTGTGCAAAAGGCTTACAGGTAATTTATCTTTGGATTCATTACTGAAATTTGCGGCGAACTTGGTCCAGTCAGATTTAATCGTGCCGATATTTCCTTCTCTCAAAGTCTCTACAGGTGGTTCTTCGTAAGCAGGCTTGGCTTCGATGTCCATGCCTGAATTATTCAGGATGAATTGAGGAATACTTAATCTTAAAACCAGGGACGAACTATCTATCCAGTTCTGTCCGCCCTTCCAGCCCGCCACATTCGGTGGGGCGAAGAGCACTTGCCCAAGGACATGCTGAAGATTTATCTGCGTCTTTTGTTTCTCATAATCCAAACCAACAAGCTTCTTATATCGAACTAATAATTCGACAGGAGAAGCTATCTTGCTTCCTATATTTTCTTCGTCATAAAACCAATCCGATGTATAAATCGTCCTCATCAATTCATCAATATTATATTTAGAGTTGTAGAAGCTATTTGACAATTCATTCACTCGGTTTTGATTGATGCTGTCATTCACAAACTCACGGTAAATCTTGGTTACAATGAACTCAGCCACCTTTTTATTCTCCAGGATGATATTGATAATATCGCCACCATCGAAATTCCCTTTCCTTCCCATAAATTCTTTTTCATCATAATCATGCTGCTTTGGATTCACGCTGAATTGCCCTTTGTTATTAAACGCCCAACCAGTGAAAGCGCGGGCAGCTTCCTTGATATCTTTCTCGGTATAATTCCCCATTCCGAGCGTAAATAATTCCATGACTTCACGCGCAAAATTTTCATTCGGATGCCCCTTGTGATTCTGCTGATTGTTAAGATAAAAAATCATTGCAGGGTCATGAGCAATGGCATGAATCAGGTCGCCGAACTTCCCCAAAGCATGTTTCCTGATGGTATTATTCTGAACCTGCATGAGGTAAGAAAATGGAACATTGGTAGCAAAATGATTGTGCCAGAAGAACACCATTTTCTCCCGCAGAGGAGCTTTGGTATTCGCCATCTTAAAAACCCATTCGCAATTCAATTCTTCATTTTCTTTCTTTGATTTAAGAATCATTTTAAGAGCCTGAAACCCGCCCACGCCTTTTTCTTCATGCCCTTCCAGGGGATTATCAATGTATTCAATATCCTTGTAATTTTCTGAAGCCTTAAACAGGTCCGCCACAATCGTATTAATCGGGGTATTCAACAAATCCTTAATCTTATCAGGAGTTTCGCCGAAAGCCGCCCGAAGGAGGAGATGCTGTATTTTACGCTGTTGAGAAATCATCGGAATTCTATTTTGTAATGCGCTATTTGTGTTTTAGAGGAAAAATGATTGCAAGGGTTTAATGAAATCGGTAAATAAGAATTACAAAGTATGCTTCACAATGCGTTAAAAAGAATATTTTGGGATTGAACTCATAAAAGGTTTCGATTCTAATCCCGAATTCATTTTATGTAGGTAAACCATCATTCTATATCAATATTATGACGAACAAAATCGAATTGACTGTCTTCAAATGAAGCACAATATTGAAGTAAATTAGTATCAGAACAGACTTTCTCTGAATCAGGACGATGTTGTACTAAATCACTACTAATCAAAAACTAATCCTCACTTCCGCCGAAACATCGGTCTTGGTATTTCCATTAATCAAATCCAATCCTGAACTGATAGTCGCCACATTGGTATAGACCGTTTGAGCCATGCGCAGCCAGATACTCACACCTTTTATTAGATGATATTGAATCATGAGATTCGTAAGACTGCCCTGATTATTGAGAGAAGGAATGGAGAAGGAATTAGGAATATCACCGCCCGAAACAAAGACTCTTGAATAATAATTATTGCAGTCGAATAAAGCATATCGAAAAACAATAGAAAGTTTTGATTTTTGAATTTTCAGAATCACATCCTGGGACAGTAAATAGCCATTGCCTTGTGGATAATGCCCTATTTGTGATTGAGTGATGACAACCTTTTCAGCAACACTTAATGCATTCGAAAATTTATATTGAAGATTGAATTGCAAACTGTTTTGCATGAATCCTATGAGGTAATAAATCGGGATAATCATATTGCCTTGCAGGGTCTGTTTATTTGATTCCTTAAAACGAATGTTCATAGCCAATTTCTTGTTTGGAGTATATGCTAATTGAACAAGATATTCAGTTCCGTGAGAAGGTGCCGTGCATTCATAATGGAGCCAGGGAAAATAAAACTGATCATAATAAGCGGAAAAAACCAAGAACTTCGTAAGGTTAGAAGTTAAGCCGATATATGTACCTTCTTCGTTACTGGTACTGGTTCCATCTTTGAATCCATTGCTTTGTAATGCCTGGTAATCCTTGGCGTAATTCCGATAAAGAATAGCAATGGAAGTCCTTGAATCCACACTTAGCAACACTCCGCTAAGATACGCCATTCCAGCGTTTGCGCTTCTTGCCACTTCTCCAAAGAAGTTGTAATTCTTAATGATGTATGAATAATCCAAGCCGATATTATTATTCGATCTTCCTGAGAAATCGAATTGATTATAATACTTAGGCTTCCGAATATAATCAGCATCAAATTGGGTATGATAAGAAGTAATTCCAATATTCAATTTGTCAATATTGTATGCAAGATGCCCGCCATACATAGCTTCTCCGATGATTTGCTTTTGGCTTAATTCCTTGTAAGTCCGGTGATACCCACTCGTTCCAAGTGATGAAAACACTGATGGGTCCTGGGTTAATGAATCAACAGAAGTAGCGATCCCATCCAATTTATGATAAGAATAAAAGGGAGTAAACTCAAAGTGTTTATAAGCAAAAGTCGCAGCATATCCCCTCATAAAAGCATTGGCATTAGAAGAAGTATTAGCAATCAAGTCCCGACTCATCTTCTTAATTCCTAATACATCACCGGTCTTACTGAAACTTAATCCGGAAGACAGACAAAGCCCTTGCCCAAAGCCAAGCTGATAATCGCCAATAGCAAGGGTTTTAATGAATCCCTTTCCTTTGTATAAAAGATGAGCGGAGTAATAATCAAAGCCTTTATAGAATTGCAAAGTATGTTTTGGAATAGCGTTAGACCCTTGGAAGAATTCTGCACCAGCATCCTTCTTTCCA
Organism: Bacteroidota bacterium; assembly: GCA_013288905.1. Lineage (GTDB taxonomy): Bacteria > Bacteroidota > Bacteroidia > AKYH767-A > JABDAW01 > JABDAW01. Next base: position 13,803 of record JABDAW010000002.1, read on the forward strand.
GTAAAACCAAATGACAACTGATCAGAAAAAGTATATTTATATTTCATTAATATCAGATAAGGACTTCCAAGATATTTTTTACTTGCAAGTAATTCACTTTGTGTGATTGGCTGGGCATATCCGACACTTGGCTCAAGTGTTTTTGTGGCAAGAAAATCCAATTCCTGCTTTCCTTTTGTAAAGAAGTTTTTAAAGGACAGTGGCACGGTATTATCACTTGCCTGAACAACGATGAAAGGAAGAATCCGTTCTATTGTTTCATAATTAAAACCATCAATAGATTGCAATTCATAAACCTCTATCAGCTTCCCAAACTGCCTGATATGATTGAGAAGCGAAGTAATCTGAACTTCGTTTAATAACCCAAATTCCTGAAGCTGTTCACGGCTAGCAAAGTTGATATTTAAGGGATGATCTTTATAATTATTCAAATGATCAATCATCGTCGAGAAGTCAATGTAATTATCTGTCTGTTCAGCGATAGTCTCAATTTTATCCTGAATGAAATAATCAGCGTTATTCCCTAATGTATCCTGTGAATAAGACCTATTACTAAACAGAATAAGAATTATTAATCCCATTGCTGGAATCACGTTGAGTAGATTTATTTTCATTCTGGATTATTTGAAAGAATAAGAAAGAGAAATGGCTGGTGTACTGCCTAATTCCTGATAAATGGTTTCCGAAAAATCAAATTTAAATGTCTTCATTACAAGCCCAATTCCAAATGCATCAGATACCGGATTAGTAGATATTCCACAGCGAAGATAAAATTGCTTGACCGCATGATATTCCACACCAGCCTTTACATTCTCTTGCTGTGTAATATCCTTTTCAAGTTCCAAACTGCAAATCACTTTATCAGAAAAAGTATATGCCAAACCAATCCTCAAAATTGAAGGGATTCTTTCATCATAAGTAGCTGCAAGTTTGGCTCTTGTTGGATTATAAATATGAGCAGCAAGAACTAATTCTGGAAGAATCTTTGCCTGAAATCCTGCTTCTGCAGCAATAGCGTTATTGCTTCCATAACCATCCCCGACAAACGTGTTAAGATAATCCAATTGCATTCCAAAAGAGAAAACATCTCCATAAGATTTAGCATAACAAATACCCAACTTTGTTTCATTGTAAAGACTGTAACCAAAGCCTGTATATGACAATCCAAATACTCCTAACTTCTTCAATGGAATAACAAAACCAAAAGCCTTTAAAGCAAGTTCAGGAAGCAGGAATTCATTCTCATAAAATACGCCGGCACTTATCTCCTTAAGACTTGCAATGCCCGCCTGATTTTGCCACAAAGACCACACATCTATATAAGTCAATGAAGCGTTAGCAACACCAGCCGACCGTGCCCCTATTGAGAAATTATCATTGCCGGAAAACGACCATGTTGATAGTAAACAGAATACAATGGCTAACACAGGAGAATGATATTTCATCCTCCGTGCTGTAGGGTATTATTTGCCAGAATTGGTAGTACTGTTCACCATGAATTTGAAACTTGTATTCTTGATTTCTTCATTGCCAGCAACAACCTTATTCTTCATTTTTTCTTTGTAGGCAATCATTTTATTCTGAACAGTTTTATCTCCAGTTCCGATTATCTGAACAGCAAGTAAACCCGCATTGGTAGCACCATTCAATGCAACCGTAGCAACTGGAATACCACTTGGCATTTGCAACATAGAAAGCACCGAATCCCATCCATCAATGGAGTTGGAAGACTTGATTGGTACAGCAATAATCGGTAAGGGTGTGAGTGCAGCAATAACTCCTGCCAGATGTGCAGCTCCTCCTGCACCAGCAATGATTGTTTTTAACCCTCTGTCAGCAGCTTCCATAGCATACTTAACGGCTTCATGTGGGGTGCGATGTGCTGAGATAACATTGACTTCAAAAGGTATCTCAAATTCTTCTAAAACTGCGGCAGCCTCTGACATCAATTTGAAGTCTGACTGGCTGCCCATAATTATTCCTACTAATGGTTTCATATCATATTTATTTGCGGCAAAACTAAACATTATTTAATAAATGAAGATTACAAGCAAAAACAAAACTACTTAACACGCTCTCCTTTATAATGATCATCGTTTTGTTGCTGCACCGCGAGGGCGGATGCAATCACAAAACGATGAAAGAATGAAACCGGAAGGTAGGCTTTAGTCTTCCTGTATGGTAGCAAGTTTTTTTTAATGTTGTATTTAAGAAGGTATTATGATTAATAAACGGGCAAACATACAGGAAGGCTAAAGCCTACATGTCTGGTTTCATCGTCACTTAATAATTTTTTCTTTTAAGTTGCTTAAAAGGTAGTTGGGTTTGACAATAAATATAAGGCTATCTTCAGTAATACCTTGAGATGTCACACCACTAAAAATCCATTGTTTTGTACTTGGTTTATACAAAAAGACAGGAGCTCCTGAATATCCTGGCTTTACTCTTGATTTTGATTTTACTGCATAATTTATAGAATCAAAAATTTGTTTATTTTTAACGGCAAAATTATAATTAATATTTTCATTTGGGCTACTAACCAAAACGCCTTCAATACAGGATGCGTCACGTAATCTAAAGTTACTAAAATCATCATCATCCAACTCTGGATACCCAAAAATAAGTGCGTTTTGAATAGTAATTTCCGAATTTCTAAATATTAAGTTTTCAATAGAATTTATTTGGAATTTATTTGCATCTTTAATTTCAATAAAACAATAATCTGGTTCATTAAAGTAAAAATCTTCCTTTTCATCATTCTTCAAACTACTTATATCTAAAGGATAAAATGTAAATTCATTTTGATTCACTTTTCTTAATCTGACATAAAGAGTATCAGGGTAATTTCCCCTTTTTACAGAATTACTGGCACTCCATGATGTTAATACATGTTTGGCAGATACGAGAAAAGTTTTTTCCTTGTATTTAATAAAGAAACAAGTTCCTTGAGTTATATTAACATGATTTATATCATTCCCTTTATATACGCCGTAGATATAATAACTATACTTAATTAAAGAGTCTCTATCAGTTTGAGCATTTGAAAAACTAATATGATATACAGAAAACAAGATAATAAGTATTTTGATTTTTGAACTTTTCATAAAGCAAGTTAAGAATAAAGATTAATCAAATCTTTGTTTCTTCAATGGGTAATAATACTCCCTTTTTAAACTTTCAATTTTTTCTTTGGTAGTATGACTTAATGAAGGGTAATATAATGTTGGATACATTGTTCCTCCTTTAACAAGATTAGCATGATTTTTTGCCCGGAATTCTCTATATTTTTTCCAATGTTCTATTGATTCATCAAACAAATCATCATTAAAGAAAAGGGTAATATGATCTGACTTTTTTGAAATGCTTTTTATTTGTGTTATTAAATCATTCAATTCTGAATCAATTTTAGTAAATTCATTTATTGCAAATTTATTCATTTCACTTTGTGCTTCAGGAACATTCGGAAATAATTGGTTATGAATAAAACCATTTACTTGTTCCAAAAACACCTTAGAATGAATAAAACATTTTTGAATTTCAACAACATCAATTTCTACATCTGTTGCATATTCATGACAAAATATATGTCTCAATTCAAAAGTTCGCTTTACTGATATTATTATATCTGAAAAGTTTGAGATAAAATAATCAGTATTTTTATTTGTTAATTCATAGATGCTTTTCTTCTTAAAACCTTTTAAAGCCTCAGTAAAACTTGAGCCTAATAAAGTTGAAATATGTGAATCAATATCATCATAGTTATTGAAAGATAAAATGTGAGAAACGAACTCTCCTGCTGTTACCATTTTGGATTGAATTGCACTAATAATCTCAAAGTCGAATTTAGTATTTTTCGATTGATTGTAATTTATTACATTATCACTGAAAGGTTTACCATGGTCAACAAGATCCTTTACAATGAGCCTAAAAGTAGTTTCAAAACAAGCAATAGAAGAAATTATTATATACCTTAAAAATTCTTCAGGAATAATTTTATTCTTTTCCTTTGATTTTATGTATTCATCCAAAACATACTCAAGGCTTGCAAACTTAAAAAATATAGAATAACGAGAGTTAAACTCTGAACGTTCCTTAATCGTTTTTATCTCATCAATTAATTTTCTTTTCATATTAAACAGATTTAAGCAATTCTTTAATGCCGCCAAATTACACAAAAAATAAGTGAACCACATCAAATCCTCCAAAACAAAATCCCTTTCACCTCCTCCCCTCCAATCCCAGCTCCCCACGCCACTTTCCACACTCCCACCAACCTTCGTTATTAAAGGAAAAAAACTGTATCTTTCCGGTAAAACCTAATTATTCCCCTTTCCAACTCATTGATTTATAATACAAAAAATCAACAAAGACCATTTGTCGGAGATTTAGTCGTAATCCTCCAACTTTTCGTTGCATCCATCTGACTTTTCGTTGCTTTTATCCGACAGTTGGTTGTTATTCTCCAACTGTTGGTTGTTATTCTCCAACAGATGGTTCTATCACTCCAACTTTTCGTTGCATTCGTCCAACGGATGGTTCTATCTCTCCAACTTTTCGTTGCATTCGTCCAACAGATGGTTCTATCCATCCACTTTTTCGTTACATATCTCCAACAAATGGATGCAGCCCATTTTTTCTTACGTTTTGTTGTATTTTTTATGAAGTACAATCCTGAAAGGTTTTTCTCCTTTCTGGTTTAATAAAATAGCTGTTAATACCTGAAATGAGAAAAACTTTTCAGGATACATTCATAATTTTTTCTTTCATCGTCTTGTGATTGCGACTTTTTTAAGGCGCAGCAACAAGACGATGATGATTGTTAGTAAAGAAATAATTCGAAATATTCCATGACTCGATAAACTTATCTGTGCTATTTGTCAGACACCCTATAAACCTTTACTCTTTATCCTTCACCATGATTTTTGTAATATTGCAGTCTGAACGATGATTAATTTATTCCTTTTTATAATATGAATGACGGCTTCATTACCATAGCCACTTATCCTGAGCCTCTGGAAGCTAATCTGATGCGTTCTAAATTATTGTCAGAAGACATTGAATGTATTTTATTGGATGAAAATCTGATTTCAGTCCAGCCATTTTATTCCAATGCCATCGGCGGAATCAAGCTCCAGGTGCATGAAGATGATGCTCAGAGAGCTAAGGAAATTTTGGAGGAATCGAATAAGCCTCCCTTACATATTATTTATAAAAATATTAATCATAAAACGAATAAACATACTAAGCTTCATTGTCCTGAATGTAACTCTACTGAAGTTTATTATGAGCGTCTTTCTAATAGCGAATTGGTATTGTGTATTCTTTTATTAGGCATCCCTTTATTGTTTTTAAAAGGGAAATATCATTGCTATAATTGCGGTAATAAATGGGAGAAAGAAAAACTTTAATAGATTGAATTAATAATGAATAGCAATCCAGATCATCACCATGAGAAGCACGACAAACATCAGGACCACGGGCATTCTCATCACCATCATCATGTTTCTCCACAACATATAACCCGTGCTTTTATCATCGGTATTATTTTGAATCTTGCCTTTGTCATTACAGAAGCTATCACCGGATTCATGATTCATTCTCTTGCCCTGCTTACGGATGCTGGTCATAATCTCAGTGATGTAGCGAGTCTTGCTTTAGTCCTTGTGGCTACAAGTTTGTCGAAGAAGAAGGCTACGAAAAACTATACTTATGGCTACCAGAAAACAACTATACTTGTCGCACTTTCAAATGCTGTTCTTCTATTGATTGCTGTGGGTGCTATTGGCTATGAAGCGGTGCAGCGAATGATTCATCCCGAGCCTGTGCAGGGCAATATTATTTCCATCATTGCAGGCATCGGAATTCTTATCAATACTGCCACAGCACTTCTCTTCCTCAAAGATAAAGACAAAGATATTAATGTACGCGGTGCATATATTCACATGGCTTCGGATGCTGTCGTATCTGCGGGTGTTGTTGTTGCGGGGATCATTATGTATTATACTAATTACTTTTGGTTGGATTCTATTATCAGCGTCGTGATTATTGTTGTAATTATTGTCAGCACATGGGACTTGCTTAAAGATTCATTGCGTTTGAGTTTGGATGGAGTTCCTGCGGGAATCGAATCCAACGAAATTATCAAATATCTCTATTCACTGGAAGGAGTCAGGGAAGTTCATGATCTTCATATCTGGGCGATGAGTACCACAGAAACCGCGTTGACAGTGCATCTTGTTATTCCAGACAAAATTACAGATGACGAATTCCTGATGAAGATTAAGCATAAACTGGCTCATGATTTTCAGGTAGCGCATTCCACTATTCAGATAGAGAAGAATCTTAGTGGGGAAGACTGTGATCAGCGATGTTGATCAATTATTAATTAATAATTAATAATACTTGCTATTAATTGTTTGAGAATTCTCGAAGGGCTTAATCTTAGATAGTCTTTGAAAGCCTTGGTCCCGGGTCATTCTCTACTGGTTTCACGGTTCTAAGGAACTTATAAATAGCTGTAAGGTCATCATCGCTCATGTGAGAAAAGGGTCCCCAGGGCATTATAGATTCATGGATAAGTCGTCCTTGGCGGAATCTCTCGATAAACTTTTCTTTTGACCAATTCGCAAGTATTCCTGTCTTGGCATCGCAGGTGATATTTGGAGTACAAAGCGTAATGGATGGGTCAATTTCTGAAGGAAGTTTGAATCCTCCTGCATAAAAAGGTCCGATATATTCCCCGGTATGTAAATCCCTGGCGGTATGGCAGCCGCGGCAATTAGCGACATTCATAACTAAGTATTTGCCATATTCAACAGTAGGACCTACAGGCACACTCTTAGCGACTTCACCTTCAGGACCCACAGGTTTCAACATAAATGCCTTGACAATTTTTCCCATTACATTGAATTCATTCTTAGGAACATCATTTTTAACAGGTTCCAAAGTACGAAGATAAGAAATCACTGCTGTCAAATCCTCATCGCTCAAGTTATTAAATGGCATTAAATTAAACAATGCCCTTCCATCATGCCCGACACCAAATCGCAATGCGCGAGCAATTTCGCCATCAGAAAGTTTTCCTATTCCAGTTTCATCAGAGGTCAAATTTCTGGAATAAAGCGTCCCTATCGGCAAGATAAAAGCATGACCTCCTGTCAAAGGAAGTATTTCGCCTTTCTCTACTTGAGGTAATTTATCAAGGGTGGTATGACAATATGCGCAATGCGCCGGTCCATATACAAAATCTCTTCCGCGAGCAATAACGGCGGTGTCTTTACTGGCATGAATGTCGGGATAGGGGGCATCGAATTTTAGATTTTGCCTGGAGGCAACAGCAATAGTAATGATAATTAATATAAGGAACACGGTGATACCTGTCCATTTTAAGATTTTCTTTAGAGCTTTCATTATAAAATTTATATTGTTATTGTTTCGGCAGCAAAAATAGGAAATGGACTTTAAGCTTCCAAATAAATTTTCATTTTTAACAATTAAGGGAAGATATTCTCTATAAATCGTGATGTAATTATTCCAAAGAAGTAGAAAAAGATTATTCAGAGGCGGCAAATTATACCATTTCTAAAGTTAAAATCGTCCAAATAACATCAAATTCAACACTAAGACACTAAGTCCACTAAGATTCACTAAGGTACGCTTAGTGAATCTTAGTGGACTTAGTGTCTTAGTGTTGAAAATATTTAATGACTGTCGGGTTATTTATACCAACAATATAATTTCAGTATAAAAACTGTGTAAACTTGGCATTCCGACGAAGGAGGAATCCTATTGAAATATGGATAGGATTCCTCCTTCGTCGGAATGACAAGACAAAATTTGGTTTATACAAACCGACAGTCATTAAATATTTTATTGCTTCCAGATTGTTTTGCAAATATAAATGATATTACCAAGTGCTAAAAACCTTAGTATAGTTGAATCTTCAAATTGAAAGAAAAGAGAATACGAAAGTATGAATTGTTCTTGAATACCACGTCTTTCGGGAGGAATGGCAGCTTGGGGTTTTGGAATTGTAATGCTTTGGATAAAAAAAATAAGCTAAATCTGTCAAAAAACAATGTTCCTTTCACAAAAAACAATGTTCGGTTTGCAAATAACATTCAATACGACGCGAATAACAATGGTCGTTTTGTCAAAAAGAATCCTCGAGACTTCAAAATGAATGGTTGGGAAATAAAAAACAGAGGAAAGAAAATGAAAAACATTCCTCTGTTTTTCATTTCCATTTGATACGACACAAAAAACAATGGTCATTTCTTGAATAAATGAACATTACTTTGCGTGAAAGGAGGAATGTTTTTTGCACAATGAGGATTACTTTTGGTGAATCGAACCTTACTTTTGATGAAAGGATAATTACTATGGATGAAAGGAACTTTGTTTCTTATGAACTGAACCTTATTATTTGTGTTTTGAACATTGTTGTTTGTGTTTTGATGTCTGCTATTTATGAAATGAACATGGTTGTTTGTGTTTTGATGTCTATTAATTATGTAATGAGATGCGGAATCCTGAAAGGCTTTTCTCTTTTCAGGTTTAATAAAATAGTTATCAAAAATTGAAAGGAGAAAAACTTTTCAGGATGGGATGCTATTAAACTTCCAGCCATTTCTTAAGATTAATAATAGCCACAAATCTTTGGAGTAAACTAAGAATTAAAAAATCAAGATTCATTCCACATGATTTCAAACCTTTTCCTTTTATGACATTGCCTTTTTTGGGGCAATGCAATAAAAGGAGTATCAAATCAATTAGGAATTACGAATTAGGAATTAGGAAAAGCGGACATCTTATTTCGTAATTCCTAATTCATAATTCCTGATTGATTAAACTTTCCTTATTTTTTCGTAATTTAGCAGCCAGATAAATTAATGATGACAAACAAAATCTATAGTTCTGTTTTAGTTCTTTTCATGATGGTTTCGATTACTGTCGGAGGCACTGTTCAGGCTTATCTTTCTACCTGTTCTTTCAATGTTCCCGGCAAGGGTCCTTATCTCGAAACTTATCTTTCGGTGGATGGAAAAGGACTTAGTTATGTCAAGAAAGAGAATGGTAAATATCAGGGGGCAATAGAAGTAACTCTCCTTGTAAAGCATGATACCACGTGGGTTTACAGAGACAGATATAATTTATTAAGTCCTGAAGTTGATGATACTTCGAAGTATCTGAAAGATTTTATTGACCAGCAAAGAATACCTCTTGCTAATGGGGATTATGATTTGAGCATCAGCATTACGGATAAAAATAAACGGGAGCATCCGTTTGCTGGGAAAGCAAAAATTTATATCAATTATCCTGATACTGTTCCTGCGATTTCTGATATTGAATTGCTGGCTTCATTTACCAAGTCCGTGCAAAAGAATATTCTTACGAAAAACGGGTATGACCTGACTCCATATATTGACAATTTTTATTCTCATTATAATAATAAAATAAAGTTCTATGCTGAAGTTTATAATTCGAAATATCTGGCTTCGGATAAGTACCTTGTGAAATATTATATCGAGCAATATAAAACCAAAAGGATAATGGGAGAATTCAGTCAATTCATAAAAATGATTCCCGAAGACATAAATGTCGTAATGGCAGAATTACCAATAGATTCGCTCGTATCGGGAAATTATAACCTGGTGATAGAGGTACGGAATAAGAAGGATGAATTGATGGCGATGAAAGAGCTTTTCTTTCAAAGAGAAAATCCGAATGTGAGGAACATAATCAAAGCAAGTGATTACGCCGGTTTTGACATCAACAGCACCTTTGTGAGAAATTATAATAACAGGGATACATTATATGAAATGTTGCTTTGCCTGCGACCCATTTCTTCTCAAACAGAAATAGAGTTTGTTGATAATTATTTTCAAAAGGATTCGCGGAATAAAGATACACTATTAATGAAAAAGTATTTTTATGATTTCTGGGCAAAGAGAAATTCTGATAATCCTAAAGAGGAATGGTTGAAATATCGGGCTGAAGTAATTAAAGTAAATGAGAAATGGGGGAATGTTTTTCGGAAAGGATATGAGAGCGACAGAGGACGGGTTTATCTTCAATATGGACCTCCGGATATTATCGTTGATGGTACGGATGACCCTGCCGCAAAGCCTTATGAAATATGGGAATATTATAAGTTAGCAGATAAAACTCACAAGATTCCTGATCAAACTTATAAGAGGTTTCTATTCTATGAACCAAACCAGGGGAATAATGAATTTGTGCTCTTGCATTCTGATGTCAAAGGAGAAATTTCAGATGAGAAATGGCAATTAGTTTTATATCAAAGGTCTTATCAAAGTACGGATATAGATGATGTGAATGCCCCGACTTATGCAGGAAGCAGGGCTTTGGATCTTTTTAATAATCCAAGATAAATTCAGGGATAAGGATATAGAGGTATAATGGAATAGAGGTATAGTGTATAAAATTATGTCGAATATATTGATAACAATGATGACTAAAGTATGAAAGTGGTATTAAATATAATAAAGTTCAATGTTTGGAATTTAAAAGCAATTCTCAAATATTCCTTTATACCATTATACCTTTATACCTCTTTATAATTTATGAAGATTGCAATAGTTATTCTAAACTGGAATGGCAGGAAATTGCTGGAACAGTTCCTGCCGAAGGTTGTCGAATATAGCAAAGACATTGCTGAAGTAGTGATTGCTGATAATGATTCTAATGATGATTCTTTGGAATTCCTCAGAATAAATTATCCTGAAATAAGATTGATTATTAATCATGAAAATGGTGGATTTGCAAAGGGGTATAATGATGCTTTGAAGTATGTGGAAGCGGATTATTATATCCTTTTAAATTCTGATGTAGAAGTAACTCCTGATTGGATAAAACCGATTATTTCTTTAATGGAGAATGATAAAAGTATTGCTGCTTGCCAACCGAAAATGTTATCTTTTAAGAACAAAGAAAAGTTTGAATATGCCGGTGCCGCAGGAGGTTTCATTGATCATTGGGGTTATCCTTTTTGCCAGGGAAGGATCTTTGGGAATCTTGAAACAGATCATGGGCAATATAATGAAGCTTGTGAAGTCTTTTGGTCAACTGGTGCGTGTATGTTTGTTCGTTCTGAAGTCTTTCATCGGCTGAATGGTTTTGATGAAGAGTTTTTTGCGCACATGGAAGAAATAGATTTATGTTGGAGGATTCGAAATGCAGGATATAAAGTTCTTTATTGTCCGCAGTCCGTGGTTTATCATGTAGGAGGCGGAACTCTTCCTAAGAATAATCCAAGAAAAACTTATCTTAATTTCAGGAATAATCTTTTGATGATTTATAAGAATGCACCAAAGAAAGATCTATGGAAAATATGCTTTCTTCGTTTCGTTTTAGATGGAGTTGCTGGTGCTAAGTTTCTTTTTGAAGGTAATTGGAAAGATTGTATTGCGGTAATAAAGGCTCATTTTTATTTCTATAAAAACTATTCCAAGATCCGTAATAAAAGAAAAGCTACCATTAAGTCTTCCCTTGACAACAGTGATAAATTTATCTATCATGGAAGTATTGTTCTGCAATATTATCTGAAGGGAAAGAGAACTTTTACTTCTCTTAATTGGAAAAGGAAATCAGTGAATAGTGAACAGGGGGCAGTGAATAGTGAATAGTGAACAGTGAATAGTGAACAGCGTGAAATGAAACTTTTTTTTACATCGAATCTCTTTAATGTTCTTCTTCTTCTGCACTGTTCACTATTCACTGTTCACTATTCACTATTCACTGTTCACTATTCACTATTCACTGTTCACTATTCACTGCCCCCTGTTCACTATTCACTGTCTCAAAATTATTTCCGAAGTCCTTTAGATATTCCTTTGAAGCTTGCTGCTAACTTCGGAGATATTCGGCCTAATCATTATCATGCCGGAATTGATATTGAAACAGAACAACGGGAAGGCTTGAAAGTATATGCTGTTGCAGATGGATATGTTTCACGAATTAAAGTTGCTCCTAATGGTTATGGCAATGCAATTTATATCAATCACCCTAATGGATACACCAGTGTTTACGGGCATCTGCAACGTTATGATAATAAGATTGCAGAGTATGTAAAGAAGAATCAATATCAATTGGAATCTTTCCAGGTTGATCTGTTTCCTGACTCTGCTTTGTTTATTGTAAAGAAAGGAGATGTCATTGCTTATTCCGGCAATACAGGGGATTCCGGTGGTCCTCATGTTCATTTTGAAATAAGAGATACTAAGAGTGAGGAACCTGTTGATCCATTGTTATTTGGTTTTGATATTCCAGATCATAAGGCTCCTGTTTTTAATGCTTTAAAAGTTTATCCGGTTAATCATTCAGGGGTTATTAACGGCAAGGCAATTCAACAGAGATATTCTATTATTAATAAGTATTCAAACAGCTATCAGTTATTGGAAAATAGTGTTATTAATGTTCAAGGAACTATTGGTTTTGCTGTGGAAGGATATGATATGGAGGATGGTAATGAAGAACATTTTACTATCTATTCTTTGGAACTTATCATGGATGGAAAAACTCAATTTAATGCCACGATAGATAGATTTAATTTTAATGAAACACGATGTGTGAATGCTCATATTGATTATGAAGAATTGAAAAAATCCAACGAACAATTCTTAAAGCTGTTCAAAGACCCTAATGATAAATTCAATGCATACAAAGCCCGCACCAATGGTGTTCTTACTATTAATGATACGCTCCTTCACCACATAAAGATTATTGCAAAGGATGCTTATGAAAACACTTCTGAATTAAATTTCAAGGTTAAAAGTAATCATGATAGTAAAGCACCGATAGCGACCATGAAACCTGCTAACATTGAAAACATAATTCCTTATCAATACCCTGACTCATTCCAAACAAATGATATAAAGATTTTCTTTCCTGAAGGAACTTTGTATGATACGCTTTTCATGACTTATTCTTCCACGAAAGAGAGTCCGAATTACTATTCTTTCATTCACCACATTCATAATATTTATACCCCAATAAATTCCAACATAAATCTTTCTATTAAATGTCATAATCTTCCTAAGAATATAGAGTCGAAAGCATTGTTAGTTCATCTTGATTCAAAAGGAAATGCGAGTGCTGTAAAGAGTTCTTTCAAAGATGGCTATGTAGTTGGTAATCCCAATGTCCTTGGGGACTTCGCAGTGATGATTGATACCATCGCGCCTACTATTATTCGATTAAATAAAGCGAATGGAATGTATCCTATACAGTTTAAAATCACCGATAATCTTTCAGGAATAAAGTCTGTCAGAGCTACCCTTAATGGTCATTGGATATTGATGAAAGAAGATGCAAAGACGCAGACCTTTACTCTTGATTCTGACAAGCCATTCCAAACAAATACTAACAATGGCTTTCATCTTGAAGTCGTTGATAACAAAGGCAACAAGGCTACTTATACACAATAAATATTTTAAAAAAATAGGTCGAAACTTTATTGCATATCAATGCGGTTCAACATTTCTTTTTTTCGATTCGTTAATATATTCAATAACTTCAGCATCCGAAGGATTTAATATTAATGCCTTATTAAAGTATTCCAATGCCTTAGAATATTGTTTAAGATTGGCATAAGCACTGCCAATATTCTTATAAGCATCTTCATAGTTCGGATTCCAATCAATTTCCTTTTGGAAGGCATTAATTGCTTCTTCCAATCTTCCTGACTCTGCCAATGCGCATCCTTTATTATTATAAAGCCCCGCAAATTTTAATGTATCCATTATCTTTAAAGCCTTGTCGAATTCAATTAAAGACTTACTGATATAAGCCTTCTGAAGCCCCGGATTTGTTTCCTTTGGTGCAAGTGTCAATAACAATTCTTTACCCCAAATAATATGGGCAGTGGCACTCTTATCTGAAATCTCAACATCATGACTAAACAGTGTAGCATTATCTTCCCAATCCATAGTTCTTGAAAGTGTTTTTACAGAATAGAGAAAAAATATGCCGAAGACTATCATGAACAATCGTGAGTTCATAGAAAAAAGATCATAAAGATTATTGTATGTTTTCTCCAGCGTTTCTTTCCTCATTAATTTGATAAACAGCATTGTGCAGAGCATTGAAAAACCTAAGGATGGCATGTACATAAAACGTTCTGCCATGGTAGCTCCGTTATTAAAAAAAAGATTTGAAACAGGTGCTACTGTTATGAAATAAAATAGAATCGCAAAGCTGACAATGCTTTTCTTTCTTAAATTTATCAGGGCATATATTACCAATCCAACATTAATCAAAATGCCCGCTATCACTGGCAGATTGCTTAATGACTGAATATTTATCATTGAATAATTATAGTCGCAAGTCAGGGAAATCGGGTAGATTAATAACAGAATATATCGCAGAAGAATATAAAATACCGTCGCTTCTCTGCTTACGAAATCGGGGGCTGCTACTACTGAATTGAAGAGGTAGGTAGTAGAAGTATTCATGCTTACAGATAGCAAAACCTGGTGCCTTATAATAAGATAAATTGCTAAAATAAGAAGGAGTTCTATTGAAATAATAAGAAGTTTTTTCATTTTAATTCCTGTAAAAACAAGGAGGGCTAATGGTATTGTAAGCAGGAAAGTTATGCCTGTTTCTTTGGACAATAAGGAGATGAAAAAACTGATTCCACCAAGAATAAAATATAGAATAGAATCCTTTGAACTGGATTTTACAAATGCTGTTATTGCCAGCAGCCCGAAAAGAAAACAGAGGATTTCGTCCATGCTTTTTATATTGCAAACAACTTCAGTATGTATGGGATGAGCGGCATAGAGGATGCTGCAAACAAAGGGAAATAACGTCGGGGCATTGCCAAATTTGTTTTCAAAAAGAAGGCACAACGTAAGAAATAATACACAGCAGGAGCAGGCAAAAAATAATACATTAAACAAATGATAGACCTGTGGAGAATCATGAAAAAATTGCCAGATAGAAGCAAAAAGAACTAACGAAGCCGGACGATATACGGGACCTCTGTGATTGGACTCTAAGCCATACCAATAGTCGGTTTTCAACAAAGTAGGGATACCTGCAAAACCCATTTTGGTATATTTATTTTGATCTGTCACAGGATGATCGTCCAAAGTATAATTAAAAGAAATAGTCTGGGCATAAATCAAGAATGCAAATGCAGCAATGATTATTCCGAGTGAAGTTTTTAATTTAGCAGAAGTCCCGCGGACGGCAGGTGTTGATTTTACTTCTAATCTATTATTGGTTTGTTTTTTTTGCATTTGTTTTTATGACCGGATGCAAAACTAAAAAACTATGAAGTAACATCAAAGGCTCCGAATGAGTTCTAAAAACTGAAAAATAATTAGGAATATTTAATAAGGAATAACGGATCATCATTATTTAAAATGACTGTCGGTTTGTATATACCTCAAATTGTTTTAAAATATAAAAACTGTGAATGCTTGTCATTCGACGAAGGAGGAATCCTATCCATATTTCAATAGGATTCCTCCTTCGTAGGAATGACAAGCCGCAACTTGGTTTATATAACCCGACAGTCATTTTATTTAATGATGCAATTGGATATATGCCCTTTCGGCTCCTGTCCCGTTGTATCGTCATTCCATAAGGTTATTTTTTTCATGTCGTAAAAATTGGCAAATAAAGTATTCACAAATCTTGATGCCTTAATAAAATTTATCATCTTATAATTCATTCATCATTAAAAGGTATTGAAATTTTCAGGTGAATCAAAATCTCTTTTCAGATGGGCTTGGAATTTCAAGGTTGCATGATACGGATGAATTATACCATTGCGCATTTTCTTAATGGTGTGAATGATAGTGGTATTGCTCTTGTTGAATTCTATGATAAGACAAAAAGCATTGGGAATGGCATTACATAATTTCCTGATGCCATAAATAACGTTGGGGATGACATCCCTTTTTTTCCTTATGCCATAGAAAACGTTGGGGATGACATCCCTTTTTTTCCTTATGCCATAAATAACGTTGGGGATGACATCCTTTTTTTTCCTGATGCCATAAAAAACGTCGGGGATGACATTCCTTTTTTTCCGGATGCCATAAAAAACGCTGGGGATGGCATCCGGAAAAAATCGGAATGCCATCATGGCTTCGGGGATGGCATTCGGAAAAAACCAAAATGCCATCATGGCTCTGTGGATGGCTTTCGGAAAGTACCGAAATGCCATCATGGCTCTGTGGATGGCATCCGGAAAAAACCGGAACGCTATCCTGACGTTTTAGATGGCATTCGGAAAATAAATCATAGCCATGATGGCAGGTCTAAGCTATAATTTGATTAGACTTCCTCGATAAATAGATGGAGAACAGTTAATAGGAACGCAGATGACGTGGATTAATATGAAAAGATATGATTTTTTCCTTGATGAAATCATATCTTTTCATATTAATCCGCGTCATCTGCGTTCCCATAGCATATCAAAATCTCAATTCCCGAATAAGTCTATCCTTAAAACCTTCCATGTCCTTACTTTAATGTAATTTTGCATCATACAATAAGATTAAAAAATGATAGAAGAATTAAAATCAATCCGTGCTGCCTGTGATAAAATGGAGCGTGAGGATGAGAGAGAAAAAATGCAATTCCGCGAAGCAGATTTTGGCAGATTTGATTTGCCGAAGCATGTTGGCGATATTGTGGATTATCTGCAACCGCTTTTATTGCCCAATGAAGCGGCAATTTATTGGTATCTTTTCAGAAAGAGCATCGTCAAAAATATGGACAAGAACATACGGTTTTATGCAAAAGATTTGTGTAAGGATTTTGAAGTCATCAGTTCCGGTTCGGGGCGAGCAGAATTTATTGGTATCAAGGCTGCAATCAAAGCCGTAGATGGGCTGGAAGCAAAAGGAGTGATAGAAAGAATCTTAAAAACAGCGACCAAAGATGGTTTTTATTTTAGCATTAAAATTCCATCCGAAATCCCGATGTGCATTGACCGCAAGAAAGTTATGGATGCACTGAAATTATAAATGAATTTAAATCCTTTTCAATACCAGCATCACCAGAGAGAAGTTCATAAAGGAGTTATGAAATATGAGTTATGAGTTATGAAGTATGAGTTATGAGTTTGTGCAAACTCATAACTCATAACTCATACTTCATAACTCATAACTCATAACTACAATCGTTTTGTGATAGCATCCGCCCCTGCGGTGCTGCAACAAAACGATGATGATAATTATTAAACCAAAAGGATTCATACCTATGGAATTAATTTTTATATTTATATTTCAGGAATATTCCGGTATCAAACGCTGTCCATAAACAAGCTTTCTGTCCGCAGACTTTAAGTGCGCTATTAGCCCAAGTATTGCAAGTTTTAAACATGCTGTAACTGCCCGTAGCATCATAGAAAGCATCATGCTGCCCATAGTTTGCATTTGTCTTAATATTTATCAAATGTCCTTCGGCATCCTTTTGAAAACTGTTTAATATATACTTTATCAACCGCGAATATTGCTCCTTACTAATAATGATTTTTCGACATGAATCACCGATATTTAATGTATCATAATAAGTAGCATGAATAGCGGTAGTGCTCAAAGCAAACATAGCCTTAAAGGCTGTGCTGAATTTCAAATCAGCCCACGTGGGAGTGTATAGGTAGAAGCCTTTGTCGCCCCATCCCATGCCAAGCCATTTCATGTTAGAGTCTTTGCTGACAGTATTAGAAAATCTGATCTCTTGACTCCAATCAATCAAGTCACTTTTGACTGGAACTACAAGGTCTGTATGAACACCATTTGTCATGATGAAAATAGTCATTTCTGCAGGTTGATTCTTTTCTTTATCTACTGTAATCCTTGACAGGCACCATTCGGATAAAAGATAGGTAATTACAAATGCTATAATTGCCAAAACTGTTTTTCCAAGAATCTTTAGAAGTTGTTTTAATGCTTTCATATTATGTAAATCAATCCATGCCTTTTACATGATTCAAGATGATTGCATTCATTTATCTGCTTGATAATGCAAAATTAGAATAAAAATAAGTTTAGTAAAATAGTCTTTCCGGACTTAGGAAAGCTTTATCTTTTCTTCAGAGGCATTGAAGAAATGATATTCCATGAAATGATAGGCAGAATCAGGGATTATTTTCACCCATTTATTGTATGCAAAAAACCATTTCATTTGTATGGAAAAAATACCTTTCGTAAGGTAAGCATAGATATAAGGACTCGTGCGGATGGAGATGGATTTCTCGCCTTGCTCCTTGAGGAGATAGCGGAGATTGGTGTTGATGTCATCAAGGTAGAGGACGCTGGATTTAATTTCTCCGGTGCCATCGCAGGCAGGACATTTCTCGACAGTTACAACATTCATCTCCGGGCGAACACGCTGACGAGTTATCTGTACCAATCCGAATTTGCTGGGAGGAAGGATGTTGTGTTTCGCCCTGTCCTTCTTCATTTCTTCTTTAATCTTTTCATAAAGAAGTTTACGATTGGCAGCAACCCGCTGATCAATAAAATCAATAACTATGATGCCACCCATATCACGAAGCCTTAACTGGCGGGCAACTTCACGCGCGGCTTCCATATTAACGGTAAGAGCATTTTCTTCCTGATTAATATCTGCTTTACTACGCAATCCACTGTTGACATCAATCACATGAAGAGCTTCAGTGTGTTCAATAATCAGGTAAGCTCCGCCGGGGAGATTAACAGTCTTTCCGAAACCGGATTTTATCTGCTTCTCAAGGCTGAAATGTTCAAAGATAGGCTCCTTGCCTTTGTATAGCTTAACGATGTTTTCGTGCTCCGGCGCAATGGAACGGAGATAGAGTTTAATATCCTCGAATATTGCAGAGTCATTGACATGAATGTTTTGGAAATTAGGATTCAATAAATCCCGCAGTATCGTAGAAGTTCTGTTTAATTCCCCATGCAGTTTGAATGGAGGTTTTGCAGTTAATAATTGATGATGAAGATTGTTCCATTTCTCCATCATATCAGCCAAATCCTTTTCCAAATCAGATACCTTTGCACCAACTGCTGCGGTACGAATAATAAGACCGAAATTCTTTGGCTTGAGACCAATCATGATCTTCTTTAAACGGCTTCTTTCATCAATGTTTTTAATCTTTTGAGAAATAGTTACCGAATCTTCAAACGGAACCAAAACCATGTATCTGCCCGGAAGAGATATTTCAGTACTGATGCGAGGACCCTTTGTGGAAATAGGTTCCTTGGCAACTTGTACCATCACCCATTGATTTGCTGCAAGGATACTGCTAATCTTGCCAGTCTTTTCAATATCCTTTTCCAGAACAAAATTATCCAAGGAAGGATTAGGATTCTTGCCGGTAGAAGTATTCCTCGTAAATTTAATAACAGAATTTACCTGTGCTCCCAAATCGAGATAATGGAGAAAAGCATCTCTTTCGTAACCGACATCCACAAAAGCCGCACTAAGACCGGGAATTATCTTCCTGATACGACCCAAATAAATATCTCCTACCGAGAAACTCTGGTCTTCCTTTTCACTGTTTAATTCAGCTAATTTCCCATCCTCAACAAGGGCAATTGTTACCTCGTTGGGTGTAGAATTTATATATAATTCACTAATCAAATTCTTAGTATTTAAAAAAGAAACCCTGACTTGATATTCTTAAGTACATGCCACTCCAAAAGACATCACTTCAAAACAAACCAAATCAGGATAGGATAGTATTTTTTCATCATCAAACAATATGCAGGGAATTTACTCCTCTGAAATGCATAAAATGCTGAAAGAACTATGGGTTATTTCTTCTTATGTCTGTTCTTTCTAAGGGCTTTCTTCCGCTTGTGGGTAGCCATTTTATGTCTCTTTCTTTTTTTTCCGCTTGGCATATTATTTAATATTTTTTTAAATTAGTTAAAATCAATTTACTTGTTCTTTAAGATTTCTTATTTCTTTTATGTAGCTATCAACTTGTGAAATCCTTATGGTATCAGTCAAATAGCTCTTATACTTTTCAAAGTTTGTAATAGCTTTTTCCTTATCCCCTTTCTTAAGGAAGACATCACCGAGGTAGCTATAGACCTCAATGTTTTTGGGATTAATCATCAAAACAGTGTCAAATCTTGCAATTGCCTTATCATATTGTCCTGATTTAACAGCAAGAAATCCAAGATTCAATTGAGCTGTTTCATGTTTAGGATTTGCTGCAACTACTTCTCGCAATAACATGATCCCTTGCATAGGATTACTTGTTCCTTCAGCATAACAAACTCCCAGGTCGGTTTTCGCATCCAGGTTCTTAGGATTAAATTCCAAAACTTTATTGTAACAAAGAATAGCCTTGTCAACAAGGGCTTTCATAGCTAAGGAATCATTGGCAGATTTGAAACCATCAAAATAACGATAAGCGGCATTCAACCAATGCTTTTCAGTAGGTTCCGAAACAGCTACTTTTTCACAATAGTATGCTGCAATAGCAGGCATATTTGCATGATCAAAAATCTTTGCAATAGAATCATTTGCTTCGACACTTCTGCTTGGTTTCTTTTCAGCAATGGTTTCCAGATTTTGAATGCTGTTCGTTTCCTCAGACGATAAATTTTGCTTAGCCTTATTCACTATATCTTCGAAATTAAAGGCACTTGTTTTTACAGATTCAACATTAGCCATAGCAGGATTATAACCTTCGCGAGGTGCGAAATAAATCAGTGCAGTAAGCATTAAAGTACCTGTAATCAAGAGCAATTGACTTCGAGAAAGTGAGCGCATCAGGAATTATTTTTCCTTTTTATCGTCCGTCAGTCTCTTCTTGTTATTCGCTTTTACTTTGTCCAAAAAGCCTTTAGAGGGCTTCCATGTCGGCACATATCTTTCCGGCACAATCACAGGTACACCGGCAATGATATTCCTCCCTATTTTACCTTTTCTTTTCTTCACCACGAAGCTACCGAAGCCACGAAGGTAGCAGTTTTCGCCCTTCATCATGGTGTTCTTGATAATACTGATAGTAGCTTCTAAAATTTCGGTTACTACAACACGCTCAACACCAGTCTTTTTTGACAATTCAATGATGAGTTTTTGTTTAGTCATGTTAGTCTTGTACATACTTTTAATTTTTAAATTTATTAATCTGATTATTTTTAGGGCTGCAAAGATATATTTTTTTTTTGAAACCAAAAATGGATTAATAAAAAATGTCCCGTAGTTAGGATTGTCTCCTTAAGATGTTTTGCCGCTATTTTTGTAATAGTCTGCTAAAGAAACGATCTACTTCTCTATTATAAACTTTCCTCTCAAATTTTCATTAGCCGATCTTATTTCATAGAAATAAACCCCTGAACTCCATGTAAAAATTGAGATAGAATTATCAATACCTGTAAATATTTCTTTAAACACTTCATTGCCGAGAAGGTCGGTGATTATTAATTGCTGATTAGGGGATGGGAAGGATTGTAATTTTTCAGCGCAAAATTACATTTCTTTTATGAATTTTCCTCTCATAATATCTTTTCCATTTGTTATCTCATAAAAATAAATGCCATTATTCCAATTTGAAACATCTAATCTGGTATTTATTCCTTCGAGGGTTTTATGACAAATTATTCTTCCAAAGACATCAGTTACCATCATTGTTTCATTAGCACTAAAAATTGATAATTTTATGTTTATTGCTGTATTGGTTGGATTGGGGAAAATAAGAACTCCATCATATTTTTGATTGCTTAAATTGGGAATGCCTCCTAATCCAACTGCATATAAATCAAAACAAGCAATATAACCATACATATAATCATAATTACCAGTGTCTGAAACTGGTCCATCTACAAACCAGGAACTTCCTCCAGGGTTTCTAAATGGGAAATTTACACCCCAATAGTTATCATATCCGAGAGTTGCGGAATATCCTGTTATATATAATTTATTCGTTTTATAAACTGTTATAGATGAACTAATATCACTAAACATACTATTATTATCGTTAGGAGAATTTAAACCTGGCGATCCAAATAGTGATGCCCAAAAAAGATTATCATCAGATCCAAATCCTATAACACAGGCATCAGGGTTTAAACCCTGAAAACCAAATTCAGAATCAGGTGCAGTATTATTTTCTTCCTGTAGATACATTCCTGAAGGTGTTGAAGATTGTGTCTGAAAATGTTGGAGGGTAGTTGATGTAATGAATAAATCACCATTATCATCACATGTAGCATCAATAAATTTATCATAAGCAGTAACCGTAAGACTAAAACCAAAATCCGTACCATGAACAATATCCATAAATCCCGGATATAAGGTTGACCAATCTAAAGTATCTTCATTGACATCGAATCTTACAACAAATAAATTTCCTCCGTCTGATGCCGAACTGGAAAAGCCTGAAATAGGGTTGTAAACAGGTACATGATCAGTTGAAATAGGGTTGCAATTAGAAACGGAAGTCCCCGTTACATTAGTTATACCAACCGCATACATGCTGTTAGTAATAGATGATGTCGTTACCGTTTGAAAACTATTAACATTATTAAAATTAGTTGACCATTGCAAGACTCCACCAATCGAAAATTTACATAAAAAAGCATTGCTATGACTGGTGTTTGTTGCTACTTGAGAATAACTGCTACCTGTACTGATTAAAGGGAAATGTCCACCACTGGCAGATGTTATTGTGGAATGATTCATTGCTGATGTATCATCCGTTTTTGTAGTCATTCCGCATAAGTAAAGAGCTACCACATCGGCAGTTCTTATAAATCCTATTTCATAAACAGAATCTTCCTTATCACTACCTACTAAGGTACTCCATTTTAATTTATTCGCAGTGTCAAATTTTATAACAAAAATATCTCCTCCACCTGCATTAAAGTTCTGGAAATATGCTCCAAGTCCCGGATCGCATAAAGGAAAATTATTTCCAATTGTTGCAAGGCAGCCATTAGCTTGCAACTGAGTACTTCTTGTATTACCTGTTACAAAAATATTACCAGCCAAATCACATGTAATACTTCTGCCATCATCATCGCCATCTCCACCTATTAATGCAATCCATGTTGGAATCCCTGTATGTTTACCTATCCTTGCAATAAAGGCATCCTTCCCACCTGAATTGGTACCCTTATAGTAACTCCCATTACTTGGATTTGTTAATGGTAGAATTGGTAAACCTGTACTTTTTGTATAGCCTGTAATATATAATGCCGTATCAATAGGATTAAAAACAACTCCATGCACTTCTGTACTGTCACTGCTGCCAATATAAGTACAAACAAGAAGTGTATCGCCGGAATTAAATTGCATATAAAAACCATCTATAGTCCCATTATATTGAACTTGAAATGCACCATTGGTATAAGGAATAGTGCCGTAATATGTTCTTCCTACGGCATAACTATTGCCTGCTGTGTCTGTAGTAACATCTAAATTATTTGTCTCTTCCCCTGAATCATCATCCAAATAATCGTAGGTACTCCATTTTAGGTTACCAATAGTTACAGGATTAAGAGACGGAAAGTTCCTGTCAATCTGGATGATAAGAGGAAGGTTGGTATTATATGCACCCAGATTGAACCCTAATTCATTGGTACCTGATACATAATAATTCGCTCCCCAGGTTAGTGCTACTCTGTCTCCACTGCTATCTACTTGATAAACTTCAGGAGGCAATTGCTTAATACCTCCAAATTTACAATAAGTTCGCATTGAGCCATCAACAAGAATAACGGTAGAATCAATATCAACACCAGAATATTGAAGTTTAATTTGTGAAGTATCGGCTCCTGGCATTATCATAATATAATATTTTAAACCGGCATTTGTGCCGGTAAATAATGCCTCAACATGATTGTATATTTCGGGGTATAATAAATATTGATAAGGGTGAACATCTGTAATTCCTGTAGGACATTGTGGTAGATAAAAATTTTGAACTCCTCCAAATAATTGTTCAATTGCTATTGGGTTTGATGTGTTTCCTTTTGGGAAAGAAAGATCAACCCTTGCCGATGTATCGTGGTGTGCGGATGTAGAATCTCTTTTCAAAAAGGCATAACTAATTGTATCCTGTAAAAAATAATTTCCTCCCATAGTATAAAACTTAACGGCAGTACTTACACTATCTCTCGTATCTTTTATCTGTCCATAGTTTTGATAAAAGCAGAAACTCGGTGAGACTCCTTCTGTATCCGGCAAATTGATTGCTTGACTGATCATAGCAGTACATCCATGAGCATCAGTAACAACAACTGAATTCCCTCCAAACTCTGAACTTATTATGGTTTGCGTGGTTGCTCCTGTTGGACTCCAAAGATAGGTATAAGGGCTTATTCCACCAGTTGCAGTTACTGCCGCAATGCCAATAGAATAAATAACAGTATCAGTTAAGGTAAGAACAATTGGTGAAGGTTGTGTGATTATTGCCGCTGGTGTTACTGCTGTGCATCCGTTATGGTCGGTAACGGTTACATGATAAATACCTGCAATTAAATTGTCCGCGTAACTTGTTGTTTGTGGAGGGCTTGTGTTCCATAAGTAGGTATATGGAGTTGTTCCATAGTTTATATTCGTTGAAATATATCCATTATTTCCGCCATTACAAGTTACATTTGTTTGAATTGCGTTAGATGCTGATAACTGATTATTTATAGCAAATTGATTGGTAGCAGATGAGGTAATTCCCGAAGGATTGGTTCCAATAATTCTGATGCGGTAATTAGTACTTGGTGGATAAGTAGAGCATGGAATTTGAGACGGAATAGATGAGGCACTTGTACCAGCGACAACTCCAATGTTAACCGGAGAACCAAAGCCCCCTGATGCATCGCTTAACTGAGCGATAAAATTGTTACCGGATAAGAATCCGGTACTTGTAGAACAAGGTACATAGACCGAATCTCCAGGATTAAAGGACGATGCGACAGTACCGATGTAAATTGTTTGTGCTTCAATCGTAGCAGGGGCTAATGTTGCAAACACAGCAGCACTTGCAACACCAATAGTAATAACACTTGTGGATGTTGAACTTACTGTTAGAACACTTGTTGTTATGGCTGAAAGATTCAGCATAAATGCAACAATGATAATTAAACTTTTATGGACAAAGTTACTAACCATTTTCCCGAAGGAAATTTTTGTACAGATTTTTTTCATTTTCTTTAATTTTTGATTGTTTAAATAATTTAATTTTATATTCTTAATTTTACTGATTCTTTATAATGCAACGTGGGCTAACACCACTTTGCATTGGAGGAACTGAGATCCCTGTAGAACAAAATAAATGCGCCCACGCTTACGAGGGCATCATGCTTATTTCTATTCTACATGAAAGTTCTCAGTTTCCCAATGTAGATAAAAGCTGACGCTTTTATGTTTAAAAAAATTACTACTTACAGTTTTAAATTCTACATATTATTCTATTATAAATTTTCCGTTATAAATTTCTTGATTGTTTGTTATTTGATAAAAATACATTCCTTTGCTCCATTTCGAAACATCAATTGTTTCGTTGCTATTATTCAATATTTCTTTATAAACTTCATTACCCAAAATGTCTTTAATCAACAAGGTTTCATTAGTGATATAAGATGATAGATGAATGTTTAATGTTGTGTTTGTAGGATTAGGATAAATATCAACTCCTCCATTCTTCTTTATAGTATTTTCTCCAAGATACCAACCATTATACTTTGCGATATACATAACCGTATCAGAATTGATTTTAGTAAATCCACCAGTAACATAAAGCTCATTATTAAATACTGCTATATCACCTATTCCAATATTAAAAGTATCAGATGAAAAAGCAGACCAATTATAACCATCCCACACAGCAATATTACTTACGGATACAATACCTGCTTGAGTAAAACTACCTACAGCATAAAGTTTATTACCAATAACTCTTAAATTATCTATCTCATTATTGATTCCACCACCGACATTGACAAAATTAGTTCCATCCCACTTGTAAATAAATTGTCCGTTAGCAAGTGGTCCTCCACCGATATATAATTCATTATTATAAACTGCCAAACTATGAATAAATGAACCTAAGTTATTACCCAATTCATTCCAATTTGTTCCATCAAATGTTAGTAAACTAAAGCTGGTATTAGTCAAAGTATCATAAAAACTACTTGCAAAGTATATCATGTTTTGAAATACAATACTATAACAAACACCCTCAACCTCGCTTACTCCATGAGGTAATCCAATGGGAATCCAATTATTACCATTCCATACTGCAATACCAAGAGAATAATTTCCATTGACATCAATAAAATTTCCTGAACAATAAAGAAGACTGTCATATACAATTAAAGTATTAGCAGCACCTGTATTACCAAATGCCCAATCAATACTATCCCATGATGTTCCATTCCATTTTGTAAATCCATTATATTCAATATACCCGCTTACATAAAGATTGTTTTGATATTCATTAATTGATAATACAGGATAACCATTTAATCCCGTTATTGAAGTATCCCAGGATGTGCCTGTCCAAGCAGCTATTCCAACTTGAGAATGTCCATTCACTGCCCAAAAATTACCACCAACAAATAAGCGATTTAAAATAGTATCAGCATATAACACTCTTGCTTGAGAGTTTAAGCCTGTGCCGAGGGCTAACCATCCTTGGGCATAAAAGAGATTACAAGATAAGGAGAGCGTTAGTATAAAGAAGATTTTTTTCATATTGATATTTTCTGAAATTTAGATAGTAGTATTTTAAACGCCTTTATGTTTTTATAATTCTTCTTTCCTTATATCTTTTTATAATTTTTGGAGTTGCAATATTATGCAATTAATTTCTAATGACCAAATAATATGTTTTAAAAAAAATATTTTATTGGCACTCATCATAGCTGAAAGCCATACATCAAGAGGGAATTGGTAACGTTCATATAGAACCGGATATGATGTATTATGCGTATTTTTAGACATAAATTCATTATAGTATTGGTCAGTATTGCGGCAATACTGGTCAGTATTGGAGACATTTTCAGGTAAGTATTTTGGAAAAATTCCTTCCAAAGTTTGTAAAAACTCCTTCCATACTAACCATTATGGAGGATATCATGACCATTATGCGAGCCATAATGGTCATGATGCGAGGCATAATGGTTATGATAGGAGACATAATGGTTATGATGCGAGGCATAATGGTCATGATGGGAGCCATAATGGTTATGATGGGAGATATAATGGTCATGATGCGAGCCATAATGGTCATGATGGGAGATATAATGGTTATGATGCGAGGCATAATGGTCATGATATCCTCCATAATGGTCAGTATTTTGACTGTCATCTTATCGAACAGGTCTTTACCGAAAGCTACCGTGTCATTAGCGAACGATAAAGTGTCCTTTCCGAACGATAAGGTGCTCTTGTCTAACGATAAGGTGTCTTTCCCGAACGATAAGGTGTCCTTCCCGAACGATAAAGTGCTCTTGTCGAAGGATAATGTGTCTTTCCCGAACGATAAGGTGTCCTTCCCGAACGATAATGTGTCCCGAACGATAAGGTGCACTTGTCGAACAATAAGGTGTCTTTCCCGAACGATAGGGTGCTTTTGTCGAACCTCAAGGGGACTTTATCGAACCTTATGGTGTCTTTGTCTCTCGACAAGGTGCCTTTGAAAATCTACAAAAAACAAAAAAGATGGGTATTTGGAAGTTCAAAATCTCCGAATCATAAATTTAAAAGTCGCTTCATTTTAATGAAATACATGGCTTCTGTTATTTTTACTATTTTTGCAACCTGAATAAACAGAAAAGAAGAAATGGAACTGGATACAGAACTCGAAAAGCAAGAAGATTTTATCATCAATGTAGGTCCTCAACACCCCTCTACACATGGTGTCCTTCATATCAAATTGAAGATTAACGGCGAAACGATTCTTGATGTCGAGCCTCACCTCGGATACATTCATCGTTCGATAGAAAAGATGTGCGAGAGCCATACCTACAGACAGTTTATTTATGTTACCAGCCGCATGGATTATCTCTCCTCGCATATCAATAATGAATGCTGCGCGCTGGCTGTCGAGAAAGGTTTGCAAGTTGAAGTTCCACCAAGGGCTAAGGTCATCAGGATATTGATGGCAGAGCTTACCCGCCTGGCATCCCATCAATTGTGGTGGGGCTGCACTGGGCTTGATCTGGGAGCTATCACGCCTTTCTTCCATGCCTTCCGCGAGCGCGAAATGATTAACGAAATCATGGAAAAGACCTGTGGTGCACGCCTGACTATGAACTATATGGTTCCAGGTGGAGTGATGATAGATTTGCACCCTGATTTCCAGAAAGATGTGAAGAATTTTATTAAAGAATTCAAAGGAAAGATACATGAATATAGTGACCTGCTGACGGGTAATATAATCTTTGAGCAACGGACCAAGGGCGTAGGACTTTTATCTAAAGAAGATGCCTTGTCTTATGGTTGTAGCGGTCCTGTGGCGCGGGCTTCAGGATTGAGCTGTGATGTCAGGAAATGGTATCCTTATGATGGTTACGAGAATGTTGAATTCGATGAAGTCCTTCGCACCGAAGGCGATTGTTATGCCCGATACCTGGTGCGGATGGATGAGATGAAGCAATCCATGCGCATCATTGAGCAATTGATAGATAATATCCCGGAAGGAGAGTTTCAGGCGAAGACCAAAGCTGTTATTAAATTGCCCAAAGGAGAATTCTATCAACGCGTGGAAACTGCTCGCGGCGAACTGGGTCTTTATATCGTCAGTGAAGGCGGCACGACCCCTTATCGCATCAAGTTTCGTTCTCCGGGTTTCTCCAATTTATCTGTTCTAAAACATTTATGTGTTGGTGGTAAGATTGCTGACCTGGTTACTAATATGGCACTTCTTGACTTGGTAATCCCGGATATTGACAGGTAGAATAATTATAGTTTTATTATTCCGGTCTTGCTATTTATATAAATTTCATTGATACTATTTTCTTTAATTTTGCAGCGATGATAAAGCATAAAATAATCATTGCTGCCACTGGTGCCAGCGGTGCCATATATACAAAGGTTTTGTTTGATAAATTATCCATTTTAAAAGATCAGATAGAAGATGTCGGAGTTATATTGTCAGACAATGCAAAAGAGGTCTGGAGATATGAATTAGGTAATTCGGATTATGAAAATATTTCCTTCAAAGTTTATGATAAAAATGATTTCCATGCACCTTTTGCATCAGGTTCGGCAAGGTATAAGACAATGATAGTATGTCCTTGTTCTATGGGAACTTTAGCACGGATTGCTTCTGGAATTTCTAATGATTTATTGACCCGTGCTGCCGATGTTATCCTTAAGGAGAGAAGAAAATTAATTCTTGTTACGAGGGATACTCCACTGAGTTTAATTCACATTAATAATATGAAAACAATTGCTGAAGCCGGAGGAATAATAAGCCCTGCTTCTCCTTCATTCTACAGCAAACCTGCTACATTTGAAGACCTTGCATCAACAGTAATTGACAGGGTTTTAGACTTGGCAGGATTTGAATTAAATTCCTTTCGATGGAATGAAAAATAATTTTTATATATTTGCGTTCTGGAACCCACATGTTTTAAACCAATATTTTTAACCATTATGTTTGAATACACTAAGCAAATCCTTTTGAAAGTCAGTTTCGACAAAGTTTTGTTCCGTAAAGAATTGCTCAAAGCAATAGAGTTTATGAAGAATGATGAAAAACATTTATTAAAAATCTGGTGCCTTACCACTTTCGGACATCATTACCACGATATAATAATGGAAGTATTTAAGAAGATCTCTTAATAAAATCAAGGTTTCTTTTTAATCCATTATAACCCGTTCTTCTTATTGCAGAATCTGCAAAGATTTTATTGAAGATATCTTCCGTAATTTCTTCCCATTCATGTTTATTCATTTTTAAGACTTGTTCATTGATGAATTCAGGGGTTTTATGAGGTTTTGAGAAACGATTCCAGGGGCAAACATCCTGACATATATCACAACCAAATGCCCAATCCTCAAATTTTCCGGCTACTTCATTTGGAATAGCATCTTTCAATTCAATAGTGAAATAAGAAATACACTTGCTTCCATCAACTGCATAAGGCGCAACGATTGCATCTGTCGGGCAGGCATCAATACATCTTGTACAGGTGCCACAATACTCTTGAACAGGGACATCATAATCTAATTCCAGATCAATGATTAATTCGGCAATGAAAAAAAATGACCCTATGTTTTTATTTAATAAATTGGAGTTCTTCCCTATCCATCCTAAGCCAGCTTTTGCAGCCCAGGCTTTATCCAAAACAGGTGCCGAATCAACGAAAGCTCTTCCGTTTACTTCCCCTATATTTGTTTTGATGAAAGATAAAAGGTCCTTTAGTTTCTCTTTTATTACCAGGTGGTAATCTCTTCCATAAGCATACTTTGAAATCTTAAAAG
The DNA here is from genome assembly GCA_013288905.1 of Bacteroidota bacterium. Classification (GTDB taxonomy): domain Bacteria; phylum Bacteroidota; class Bacteroidia; order AKYH767-A; family JABDAW01; genus JABDAW01. The sequence goes on from JABDAW010000002.1 coordinate 44,217, forward strand.
CATCTTCATTTTGTTGTTGTGAAGGATAATAATTCAATAATAGAGAAACAACCGACTTTGCCCCATCAACCAATAATCTTGGGTCTAATCGTTTATCAAAATGATTCTCCATATAGGACATTTTACCATGCATATCATTTAATAACCATTGTTCTAGCCTTGGTGCTTCATCTTCAAGAAAATCAGCCTTTGCAATTCCGCAATAATCAAAGCCAAGACGAATAGCTTCCTCTTTAATTGATTGAGAATATTTTGCTTGGGAACTTATTTTATTCATATTGGCTTCAAGATTAGTATAGCATGATAAATAATAGACAAAAAAAATCCTGCAATTGCAGGAAGATTTTTTCAAGTGGCGGAGAGAGAGGGATTCGAACCCCCGGACCTGTTACAGTCAACGGTTTTCAAGACCGCCGCGTTAAACCGCTCTGCCATCTCTCCGGCGGCAAAACTACAATAATTTATGATAATGCAAAAAAAGGTTGAATGATTTCATTAATCAACATGAGATTTATTATCATTGTTGATCAAGAAAAGATTCAAATTTTTCATAAAAAGGTAAGTAAACATAGGAATATTCCTAGTTCCCCACCTTGACAATCTATTAGTAGTAAGTAAGTCGAACAACATTTGCCAGATGTTTCGCAAAGCGAACAACCTGCCTGCTATAGCCATATTCATTATCATACCAAATGTAAAGAACAATGCTTTTCTTGTCCTTTGAAACAATGGTAGCAGGACTATCAACTATGCAAGCACAGGGATTTCCAACCAAATCAGAAGAAACCAATTCATTGGAATAGGAATACTGAATCTGTTCCACCAAATCCCCTATTAATGCAGCATCTTTAAGAACCTGATTAACTTCTTCTTTTGTCACTTCCCTGCCAACTGTAAGGTTTAAAATAGCAAGAGAAACATCTGGTGTAGGAACCCGAACGGCATTACCGGTAAGCTTTCCGGATAGGTTGGGAAGTACCTTTGAAACTGCCTTATCTGCACCGGTTTCGGTGATGACCATATTCAAAGCAGCAGCTCTTCCCCGGCGATATTTGTCATGATAATTATCCAATAAGTTTTGGTCATTAGTATAAGCATGAATGGTTTCAAGATGCCCCTTGGAAATACCTAATTTCTCATCAATAACTTTCAATATCGGAACGATAGCATTAGTAGTGCAGGATGCAGCAGAGAAAACGGTTTCTTCTTTATCAAATTGTGTATGATTAACTCCATGAACGATATTTGGAATATCTCCTTTGCCGGGAGCAGTCAACAGAACCTTGCTAATACCTTTTGATTTTAGATGCCTGCACAAGCCTTCTCTGTCACGCGCAATACCAGTGCTATCAATCAAAAGCGCATCCGAGATTTCATATTTGGTATAGTCAATTTCATCGGGATTCTTTGCAGCAATCATGTGAATTGTATGACCATTTACAATGATAGCTTTATTTGCCAAGTCTTCAATAACATTACCTGGGAAGGGACCATGAACTGAATCATTGCGCAATAAATCCGCTCGTTTAATAATCGTGTCGTCACTGTTATCACGAGTCACAATCGCTTTGAGACGAAGCTGTTCTCCCTTTCCTGCCTGGGAAACAAGCTCACGTGCAACCAATCTTCCAATTCTTCCAAAGCCATAAAGAACAACATCTTTAGGAACCAAAACACGTTTGTCCTGACCTATGTGGTTACTCATTTTATCTTTTACAAAAGCTTTCGCACTATCATACTTTCCTTGCTCTTTGAGCCATTCAGCACCAAGACGACCAATGTCAATTCGTGAAGGTGCCATGTCTAATTCATAAATTTCCTTAGCCAATAACAAGGTATCCTGGACTTGTATCGGTTGATTAATAATGTTCTTGGCATAGAGATGCAGTTTAAGGATTTCCGTGGCACTTCTATCCACCATTTGATTCCGGAAAATGATTAATTCCACCGACTTATCAAACCATAGATTCCCTATCACATGGATCAATTCAATTGCAGATTTCTCATACCCGATCCACTCTTTCAATTCAGTTTCATACTTACTTTTTGTTTCAATCATTACTATATTTATTTATTTAATTTCCTATAAAAACAAAAGACGCAAGGTCGCTTGCGTCTTTTAATTATTTTAAACATTGAGAGACTTTTTAAGCCCCGCAAAATTAGCTAAATTTTGGTATTATCCAAGATATGCTTTCAAGAGATTGCTCCTTGATTTATGTCTTAATCTCCTGATAGCCTTTTCTTTGATCTGGCGTACACGTTCTTTGGTCAGATTAAACTTCAAAGCAATCTCTTCCAATGTCAAGCCTACAGGAATTCCCAAGCCATAAAACAATTTGACAATCTCGCTTTCTTTATCAGTTAAGGTACTTAAAGAACGATCAATTTCATCACGAAGAGATTCGGTCATTAACAGGTTATCAGTATCAGGAGTATCTTCGTTCTCAAGAATATCTCCCAAAGAATTTTCTTCTCCCAAAACAAATGGCGCATCCATAGAGACAGACCTACCTGAAACACGCATCGTATCAAAGACTTTATCCACAGGCATTTCCAATAAATCACTTATCTCATCAGGTGTAGGCTCGCGCTCAAATTCCTGTTCCAATCTTGAAAAAGCTTTGTTGACTTTATTGATATTCCCAACCTGATTTAATGGCAAGCGAATGATACGGCTTTGCTCTGCCAGAGCCTGAAGCACGGACTGACGAATCCACCAGACAGCATAAGAAATAAATTTAAAACCGCGTGTCTCATCGAACCTTTGAGCGGCTTTTATCAGACCTATATTTCCTTCATTAATAAGGTCAGGAAGGCTTAATCCCTGGTTCTGGTATTGCTTTGCAACAGATACCACGAAGCGAAGATTTGCCTTGACCAACCTGTCCAAAGCTACCTGATCGCCTTCACGAATCTTCTTTGTCAGAAGAGCTTCTTCATCGGCATTAACCATAACTTCCTTGCCAATCTCCTGAAGATACTTCTCAAGAGCTAAACTCTCCCGATTCGTTATCGTCTTTTGAATTTTTAGTTGTCTCATACTTTTATAATTATTATGTAAAGTTACGAAGAAAAAATGATTCGACCAAATAAAATTTCAAAAGTTTTCAACATTTTCTTTTTAAAGTCCAAATCCATAGTAGGCACGCATCCCATTCGGATAGACGCCTTCTATAAGAACACCGTCCTTTTTATTTTGCAATGCATCAACCAAATCTTCGGTACTTCTTATCTCTTTATGGTCAATGCTTGTAACGATGAAACCCTCATGAATACCGGCATTGCGGAACTTACCCCCATTTAATTTCTGAATTTTCACTCCTCCATTAAGACCCAATTTATTTTGCTCCTCAGGTGTGACATTAGTAAACTGACAATCCATAAAAGATACAGGAGAATTCTTCTCAACTTTTACAAGCTCGGTATTGTTATTTTTATTCTTCAAAATCATCGTCAGATTCTTTTCTGAATCACCACGAAGAATCGTTACAGTTGCCTTATCTCCCGGGCGAAAGCGACCTATTTGTTCCTGTAATTCAGAAGAAGAATTGACAGCAACATCACCTACTTTAAGAATGATATCGCCTTCCTTCATTCCTGCTTCCTGGGCAGAGCCTCCATCGCTTAATCCCGCCACATAGACACCTTTAATTTGTTTGATACCTTTTTCTTCCGCAAGCTTAGAGTCAAGATCACGGATACTCACGCCAATAAAGGCTCTCTGCACAGTACCATACTCCAATAAATCCCCGATAACCTTCTTTACAATATTAACAGGAATGGCAAACGAATAGCCTGCATAAGACCCTGTATTGGATGCGATGGCAGAGTTGATTCCTATCAGTTCTCCATTGGTATTAACGAGCGCACCGCCACTGTTTCCGGGGTTCACGGCAGCATCTGTCTGAATGTAGGATTCGATCTTTCGGTCTCCTTTTAATATATCAATATTCCTTCCTTTGGCACTGATGATTCCGGCAGTAACAGTGGAGGTAAGATTGAATGGATTACCTACTGCCAACACCCATTGACCTACTTTCACATCATCAGAATTACCATAGACAATGTATGGCAAATTCTTCTCGTCAATCTTCAGCAAAGCCAGGTCAGTAGAGGGATCCCGACCAATTACCTTGGCGGTGTATTCACGCTTGTCATTAAGGGTAATAGAAACTTTTTCGGCATTCTCAATGACATGATTATTGGTTGCGATATACCCGTCATCAGAGATGATAACTCCCGAACCACTTGCTTCTACTTCTCGCTGTGGCTGCTGATATTGAGGGCTTCCAAAGAGTCCTCCCCAGGGATCATTAAATTGAAACGGATTACCGAAACTCTTTTGTTCATAGGCAGTCTTGACATGCACGACAGCATGAACAGTGAGGTCGGCAGCATGGACGAAATCATTGGCAACCTCGGGAGGTGGAGGAGTTAAATTTGTGAAATGCGCAGGAACATCTCCTGCATAATGAACATACACCGGATGCTTGTCAGTCAACTTAAATACTTCAGCCCCAGTGAAACCAGCAATGCCCGCTATGAGGACAATTGCGACATACTTCTTAATTACTTTTAACATGATTTTATTTATTTAATTATTATTGTTTGTAAAATTTACCAAGTCTGATTTATCAAATTTTATGCCAGCAAACGCTGTGACATTTTAAAGAAATTCTTGTACTAAATTTGTCAAATAATAAGTATTAAATAATGACATTTTTTCAATGCCTGTTGTTGTTCTATATTTGTTAAAACGATTCATGATTTGAATTATTTTATGAAGCGGGTTAAGGGTTGGTTAATTCACTTAATCTTTTTTTACCTTTGATTAATTCAAAAAATATTATAAAATCTACAATAAGCCAACAAGATTAAAAATAACCCTCCACACTTCCCTAATTTTTTTTAAGAAAAGCATTTTATTGAATTAATGCTTTTCACTTTCAATAGGCTTTAAGAAACCGGAAGGCATCACCGAATTTAATCCTTGATGAATTTTCAAAGGACTTCATTCAAGGCATAATCTGGTGCCAAATCTTCTTTTATGCCCCAACTCCTTCCTTCAACCGTTCTGCATTATCAGCTAATTGAAGGGCATCAATAAACTCTTGAACGTCGCCATCCATAAAGTTGGGGAGGTTATAGGTAGAGATGCCGATACGATGATCAGTAACGCGGCTTTGAGGGTAATTATAAGTCCGAATTTTCGCTGAGCGATCACCGGTAGAAACCATTAGTTTACGTTTTTTGGATTGCTCTTCCATGCGCTTGTTAAATTCCACTTCATAGATACGGGAACGAAGCACTTCCAAAGCCATATCATAGTTTTTCATCTGTGATTTTTGATCCTGGCATTGGGCGATGATACCGGTAGGAATATGGGTCAATCGAACAGCAGATTTAGTGGTATTTACAGACTGCCCTCCAGGTCCTGATGAACAGAAAACATCTCTCCGAATATCCGATTCCTTCAAGTCCACATCATATTCATCAGCTTCCGGCATCACTACAACAGTAGCGGCAGAAGTATGTACCCGACCCATTGTTTCGGTATCTGGAACGCGCTGCACACGATGCACGCCGGATTCATATTTCATCTGACCATAAGCTTTATCTCCAATGACATTAAAGATAATTTCCTTGAATCCGCCAGCAGTACCCTGGGTGAAATCTATCAACTCCAGTTTCCAGCCTTTATTTTCACAAAAGCGGGTGTACATTCGATACAAATCCCCGGCAAAAATACTTGCTTCATCGCCACCTGTACCGGCTCTTATTTCCACAATGGCATTCTTGGAATCTTCAGGGTCGGCTGGGATTAATAACTGACGGATTTCATTCTCCATCCTGTCTCTTGTAGCGGTAAGTTCGTCATATTCCATCTGTGCCATCTCTCTAAATTCCTCATCCTTTTCCGTTGCCAGCACACTTTTGGCACTATCAATATTATGCATCACATTCCGATAGATATAATAGACATCGACAATTTCCTTGAGGTCTTTATATTCCTTATTCAGTGAAGCATACCGCTTCATATCCTCCATAATATTGGGATTGATCAACTCCTTTTCCACTTCCTTCCAGCGGTCTTCAATAGCTTTTAATTTATCTAACATCTTATCTTATTTTCGGCTGCAAAATTAAGCATTTTCGGGGAAAGGGAAATTAATCGAATATTGTTCTTCTTCCTTATTTTTTGCGACAATATATATAAGAATCCTGATTCACTTTCCCAAAATATGAAACCATTCTTCTATATCAAATGTCAGTACGCGTATCTTTTCATTCATCGGGTGCGAAATTAGGGAAAAATAGGTTAGGGCAAAGGTATCGAGGGAATTTTCTGGTCGTGGAGTAAGAATGATTGGATGATAAATGTGAAATTATGGAGTAACCATTGGATTCTAAAGGAGTGACCATTTCATTTTCGGAGGTGCGAGGACGATTTTCGCGAGAGAAAGTGCGATTTTCTGGGGAACGAGAACGATTTTCTTGGATGTGAGTACGATTTTCGGACATGCGAGATGGGATTTTCATGAGTGCGAGTACGATTTTCCGAGGTGCGAGTACGATTTTCTTTGATGCGAGTATGATAATCCAAGGTACGAGGACGATTTTCGGAGGTGCGAGGTGGGATTTTCTTGGGTGCGAGTATGGTTTTCTTGAATGTGAGAACGATTTTCTTGGGCGTTTTTTCAGCATTTGCGCTATAACGATGAAAAATAGGGGGTATAGTGGTATTTTGGTTTTGAAGGGAATTGATGAATTTAGGGGTTAAATTGGGAAATCAATGGAAATCGATGTTTTTTACTCCTATCGTAGAATTCTTTCATAATTCAGTCCCAGAGGGACGAACTTTTGGTATTAATAATAACATAACAATGCCTATTAAAGTCCCAGCGGGACGACCTTTCATATTAGTCAGGATTTATTGTCAAAAGGTCGCCCCTTTGGGACTTAATTCTTTTTCATGAGCAATTTATTACCAAAAGACTGTCCCTCCGGGACTTTCATTAAACTTTTAACAGAACAATTATGAAAGAAGTCTAGTATAGGAGAGGATTCTTTTAAGGGTTTTGGAATGGTATTCAAAAAGGGAAAATTATACAGGATATGTGGGTGTGATGGAATAATAGACATTTTACAGTTATTTATCTTTGTATCATTAAATGAAAAAAAAATGTCATCTCTATAAATTTCTGTAAACAATATAAACCGCGATTACGAACATTATACTTCCCAGTAATTTGAGGTATAAACTTGTTTTGGGGAAGAGATAAAGTTTACTTATCTTTGCTTTAATTGGCGAATATAATTTGTAAAGGACAAGCAATGAAAAGGTGATTCCAAGGAAACTTCCGGCAAGTATATCGCCCAGGAAATGAACACCAAGATAGACCCGGGTGTATATAATCAGTATGGCAAATAAACTTAAAACTAATAAAAACAGGCGGCTTTTACGACGATATGCAAATGCTACAATGGTGAATACACTTGCTATTGTGGTGCTATGACCCGATGGAAAGGCGTCATCGCGTAATACATAGTTTTTTAAATAATGTATTGGTGGATTTAATTGATTAAATACAACGAAAGGACGACTCCAGGAACCAAAAAAATTGATCTTAAGAAATTGCACCATTAATCCTGATAAAATTACAGAGATAATAGCACAGGAAAGAAGGTCGAGTTTGTCTTTTTGCCATACCAATGCAAGGATGGAAATTATCATTAAACCATTGCCTATATGAGTAAGGAGAAATAGCGGGAAGTCAAGCCAGGTAAGGTAATGACTGTTGAGGAGAAGAAAACTACCCTTGTAACCTTTGAAAATCAAAAGCATCATTCCCGCTATCCAAAAGAGAATAATAGGATAGAAAAACCAAATGAAATTATTCTTTTCTTTGTTCAAGATAAAAGTCTGGATTTATTAAAATATTTCTCCTTCTTGAGCAATGTGGAAGCCATTTTGTTCGACCTCCTTTTGCTCCTTGCTGCCTTTTATCAAAGCAGGATTGGTATGATTGAGATGGATGAAATGAATCTTGGCTTTGTCGGCAGAAGAGAGGTCTTTGAAAAGTGTCATACTCTCTTCGATGGAAGGATGCGGAATCTGTGACATGTCTCTGCCTGGAAGTTCGTTGCTATTATAAAAAGTTCCATCAATAAAAAGCAGGTCGTTTCCTTTCACCAATTGCACAATGTCTTTATCCCATTTTTGCCATTTATCTATGTCAGGAATGAAGATGATGTTCTTGCTGCCGTAAGAGATTTTATACCCCACAGTCTTGCTGAATTCCTCTCTATGGGGCACAAAGAAAGGAGTGATAGTGATATGTTCATTAAGTTGGAAAGGTTCTCCTGTAACTAAGGACATCAAGCTGATATTATCATTTTTTTGCAACAATGACCAAGGACCATTTTGGTCAAGAAATTCATAGAAGTCCAAGGTTAGATAAACCACGATGTGCTTAGTATTCATCGCCTCCTTTCCAAGGTACATTAAGCCTGTATAATGCCCGATGTGAGCATGGGTCAGGAAGATGCCGTCAAACAGACTGGAGTCTGGGGGAAAGATGGCATTAAGATTGTGAAGTTGCGCAGTGAAATCAGGAGTGCAATCAAACAAAAATCGTTGCTTCGTAATGGGGTCAATGAGCGCAAGAGAGGACACATAATGCTTCTTTTCTTTGCCTTGATAAAACATCTGACAACATGCTTTATCGCAGCCCGGATGTGGGTATCCTCCATCCTGAACAGTGCCAAGAACGACTAAATATGGCGAATTGGAATCCTGGGCAGTCGTTACTGAAACCATTGCTATCAGAAGAATAATGATTAATAATTGCTTGTTCATAATATGAAAATATATGGCGGCAAAAATAATATCTTTACGATTTCTTTTCGTCATACCTAACATTTTAGCTTCTTAACCAAAGCTATAACTTTAGTTTGAAGTTTTATTGGGAACAATTTCTTCCAATTTTGTATGCACAGAATAATGGTCGGGATAGGCAAATTCGGCACCGTATTTTTCGACAATTTCCATGATTTTATAATTCACTTCTTCACGCACTTTCAGGTACTCCTCATACTCCATCGTATTCACAAAATAAAGCACCATAATATTCAAAGAAGTAGGACTGAATTCAAAGAAACGAATAATCGCCTCACCATTTTTGGTCTTAGGATTGTTGTCAAGATAAGTTTGAAGGTCATTTACGATACCTTTTAATTGGTCACTGGAAGTATCATAAGTAAGCGAAACATTAAACGCAGCGCGGCGAGTGGAGCGCAAGGAGAGATTGTCAAGGCTCGTATCCACCATCTTTTTATTGGGAATGGTAACGAAACTTTTCTCCAGAGTTCTGATTCTTGTAGAACGAAAACCAATCTTTTCGATGTTGCCGGTGACATCTCCGACCTTCACCAAATCGCCCTGCTTGAAAGGCTTATCGAGAAATATGGTGAATGAACCAAGGAGGTTTTCGATGGTCTCCTTAGCTGCCAATGCAATGGCTAATCCACCGATTCCAAGCCCCGCAATGAGTGAAGTAAGATTGATGTGGAAGATGGCTCCGAGGATAATCATCAGGCAAATAATGCCAATTAATATCTTGAATCCATCACGAACGAAAGTGATTAATTGATCTTTGGAATTGGTATCATTTAATGTCGCTCTATAATTATAAATATCGCCAATGAAATCAATAAATCGAAGGATTATCCATGTAATGGAAAGTGTCATTATCACTTGGAATGTTCGGTAGATTATCAGCCGCAGCCCGATGTGTTCTATTGAAACCATATTCCATTCCGAAGGGAAGTGAAGTTTGTCAAAAGCCGCATATAGCGTGAGAAGCAAGATGAATATAGCGAATGGTCTGTCGAGCAGAAAATGGAATTTATTGATGCCTACACCTTTGGAATATTTCCTGAAGGAGAAGTAAATAAGCCATGAAATAACCTTTGAAATGATCTTCTTAAAGATGATTCCAAAAGCAAGAATTACGACACACCAAAACCATGCGTAGAGAGTGTTGTCAAAAAATATTCTGCTGGCGTATTCTTCAAACATTTCATTCATTATTTCGGCGACAAAATTACTAAACAAAGTCGAATGAAGGTATATTACTCGTCGAATTCTGATATTTTTTGTAATTTTGCATCCTAAATTATAAATCATGATAAGTACAATTTTATTAAGTTTCCTCAACTTGTTCGACGGTTGGGATGGCATCATAATCATTGTGGTGATACTGCTTTTATTTGGTGGTAAAAAGATTCCTGAATTGGCGAAAGGACTTGGAAAAGGCATTCACGATTTCAAAAAAGCTTACAAAGAAGGCGGCGATGGGGAAGATGAAAACAAGCTTCCAGAAGGGAAAGCCCAGGATAAGAAATAATTTTAAACACTTACCACAAAGGTAAGAAGGACACGAATGGACACGAAGAAAACCTTCGTGTTTCTCCATGTTCTTCTTACCTTCGTGGTGAAATAAAAACCCAATACACCTTGAATAATTACACTTCTTTTTCACAGATTCAAACTGATTTAAAGTCTGGAAAGACCACTGTTTTAGGGCTTGTCAGAGATTATATTTATAAGATAGATCAGAATAAACATCTCAATGCTTTCCTTGAAGTTTATACCGATGAAGCCTTGCATCAAGCAAAAGAAATTGATAAGAAACTTGCTGATGGAACGGCTGGTAAATTAGCCGGAATGGTTATTGGTTTGAAGGATGTAATTTGTCATAAGAACCATAAAGTTTCGGCTTCATCGAAGTTGATAGAAAACTTCACTTCACTATATTCTGCAACTGTTACAGAGCGTCTCCTTGCAGAGGATGCCATCATTATCGGTCGTACTAACTGTGATGAATTCGCTATGGGAAGTTCAAATGAAAACTCTGCCTTTCGACCCGTTCTTAATCCTCATGATAACAAGTGCGTTCCCGGTGGTTCTTCGGGAGGTTCTACTGCTGCTGTTGCTGCCAGACTTTGCCTTGCAGCTCTTGGCACGGATACTGGTGGATCCATTCGTCAGCCCGCGTCTTTCTGCGGAGTCATTGGTTTTAAGCCCACGTATGGCAGGGTTTCCCGCTATGGCTTGCTTGCTTATGCGTCTTCTTTTGATCAGATAGGACCTATCACGAATACTGTTGAAGATGCTGCTTTGATTCTTGAAGTTATTGCTGGAAAAGATAGTTATGATGCCACAGCTTCTTCTAAAGAAGTGCCTCATTATTCCAAGGAATTAAACTTCAATGGCAAAGCCAAGATAGGCTATATCACTGAATGTATAGACAACCCACATCTTGATCCAGAGATTGCCGCTAACCTTAGAAATCTTATTGATAAATTGAAAAGCGAAGGGCATGCCGTCGAGCCGGTGAGCTTCCCATTCCTTGATTACATGGTTCCTACTTATTATGTCATTACTACTGCCGAAGCATCTTCTAATCTTTCAAGATATGGAGGCGTTATTTATGGTCGCCGAAGCCCGAATGCCAAGGATATTGATTCTATCTATTCCAAGTCAAGGACAGAAGGTTTTGGTGAGGAAGTTAAGCGCAGAATCATGCTGGGCACCTTCGTTTTAAGCTCCGGATATTACGATGCCTATTATACAAAAGCACAAAAAGTGAGAAGAATTCTTCAAGACAAAACCCTTGAAATACTAAAGACCTACGACTTCATTTTATTACCCACAACTCCTGATACTGCCTTCGAAATAGATTCTGTCCATGACCCGGTAACCATGTATTTAGAAGACATATTTACTGTCCAGGCAAACCTCACCGGCATGCCCGCCATCTCTCTCCCCATGGGCAAACACAGCAATGGCATGCCTTTCGGAATTCAATTGATTGGAAGGAAATTCGAGGAAGCAAACCTATTGGCTTTCTCTAATTATCTTTATCTCAACAAATAAATTATTATTTATAATCTTCATCCTTAAATTGCATCCTTGTAAAAAGCAGAATGGTTGCATAAAAAATTTAATAAAAAAAAGCGGCACAATCTGTACCGCTTTTTTTATTTGTATTTATATCTTAAACCTATAAATCATCAATTGCTGTAGAGGCGTCTCTATCGGCTTCAACATCATGGATTAGCGTACTCATATCTTTCCCAAAAGAATAAATTTCTCCAAGAGTTGCCGACTTCTTGAAGTGATGCTTAATACCTAATCGTTGTGCCAACAGATTTGCATCTAATTCATTCAATGCCTTAAATTCTTTTCTGGCAATCAATCGACCAGGGCGAAGCAGCGCGCTATCCAATTTCTTTAAATCAACATTAAACGTACAGATTATTTGAAGATTCAACATATCATTCAAGAGACCGTCTGTCATATTCAAAAGGTTCGTGACACCTTGAATTCTAATTCCTTCCTGACGTTTCGCAAGCAAGGGTTCGGCATCTTCTATTAATAAAACGCAGAAATATCCTTGTCGAGAATAATGCTCAACTTGTGTGGAAACAAAAGTCATGAAGCCAGGCTCAACAAGATGATCAACCATATTAGGAGGCATATAGATAACGATCTTTTTATTATTCGCCATACTTCTTAATAAGTGTCTGATATAATATGTTTTCCCTGTTCCAGGCTCTCCATGAAATAAAACCAAACCTTTGCTCTCATTTAGAAATCGTTCCATCAATTCATTATGAAACTTCGCAAAGCCATTGCCATAGTTCAAGTCCAGATCCTTTATTTCAAAGTTATCTTCGACAGCATGAGATTTTAGATAGAAGTTTTGACTGTATTGAATCATATAAATCTTTGGCTTGTCTGGAATCCTTTCCAAAGAACACATTGACATTATTCTTTCTAACTGTCGTTCAAAAACCTTATCTCGCTTACCAGAACCATCACTTGGACGCAACAAAACTATATTGCTGGTATAAACACCTGAATATTCATAACGAATGATTTGCCGGATATAATCCGGCACATCATATTCTCCACTATCTTCATGTGAAATCTGGGTAGCTTGCAATACATACCCGACATTAGGAAATCCCAAAGTATATTTCGTTAATCGCTCTCCTTCAAAATCATATTTCTCACTACAAGTATGAAGTTCCTTTGCGCCCATCGTCTCTTTTAATTCTCTCATCAAAGCTATAGCCTCAATTCGATCCCCCGAAAAGGTAATAATGGATGGGGATTGATTGTTCTTAAGAACATAATATCGTGGTGCAGAGAATATATCTGGAGTAGGGCTTGCCTCTTGCAACCACCGTGCTAATGCTGGTTCCAATTCTCCAGCCGCTAACTCTATTGCAGGAGCAACACCTGTCTTCAAATCTTCTGTTGAATTGTTATTTACTGATGTTTCAATCTCCTCAACAATACTCAAATACTCTTTAAATGGTGGTTGTTCTCCATAATAAACGATTTCTCGAACCCATACATTTATCATTTCGTTTTTATAGTATTTCCATTTCTCAATCCAATTACCAAAAGCATCGCGCTCCCAGGCATTCTCTTCAAATTCTTTACTTCGTCTTGCAACTTCTTTCTGTATTATCCTATCTCCATTTTCATCATATTCATCATAACACATATATCTGTTATCCAGACTGCCATCTTCCTTATAAACGGTTATTTCCACAGGATGTCCTTTGTGATTATTTTTATAAACGCTTCTCCGTTTAATCATCCCTATACCATCTTCCATTAAGTCTTCAATCTTAAAACCATTGTCATCATAGATAATTGTAGACTTACCATAAACCACACCGCCCATATATGAAATATGACCTAAGCTATCCCCTTTCTCATTCCGCAAGTATTCAGTGCTATTGGTTTCTATTCCATCTTTATTAAGTGAACGAGTCACTGATAATTGATCTTTATCATCATAAATATATTCATGAGTACTTGTGATGTTTCCTTCCTTATCATGGCTTATCATCGCAGTATATTTTCCATTTTCATTATAAACTACTTTGAGAATCGTTTCTTCTTTTGTAAAAATATCCCGCCCAGTCATTTTACCAAGTTCATTATAGAAAGTAATATTATTTGTTTCCACACCAATCAATTCTTCCCTTTTTCCACGAATAATCTTATCTCCTTGATTATAGGCTTTATGATAAGTTTCTTTAACTGATTTAACGGCTCCCTTCATGTCATTTAATTCAACATCAGTAGGAGTATTAGGAACCACCTTCATTTCCACTTCCTTATCAGCCGCTTTAATTTCTTTTTTCTTTGCCATAATTAATATATATTTCAATCCACATCATGAATCAGAGTACTCTTGTTTGTTGCCTTCGCATAGATTTCAGCAAGGGTGGCTGCTCCGGTGAAATGATGTTTGATCCCCAAGCGTGATGCCAACAGATTCGCCTCAAATTCAGGTAGTGCTTTGAACTCCTTACGCGCAAGTAATCTCCCTGGTCGCAGCAAGGCTTTATCGAGCTTGCTTACTTTGACATTGAATGTGCAGATGATTTGAAGATTCAGCATATCGTTAAGCAATCCATCAGTCATATTAAGAAGATTGGAAACGCCTTGTATCCTTGTATCCGATGAACGCGAAGCCAGCAGTGGCTCTGCATCTTCTATCAGCAATACACAGAAATTATCATCTTGAGAAAACTGTTGTACTTCTCGAGAGATGAAAGACATGAATTGTGGTTCGACCATATAATCAACCATGTTAGGAGGCATATAGATAACTATCTTATTCTTGTTCGCCATAGAGCGAAGGAGATGACGGATATAGAATGTCTTCCCCGTGCCCGGCTCACCATGAAACAACACCAAGCCTTTATTTTCATTCTCAAAACGACCCATCAATTCATCATGGAAATCTTCAAAGCCATGTCCATAATTCAAGCTCAAGTCCTTGATTTCAAAATCAGCGTTCACATCATGCCCCTCCAAAGAATAGCTGCCTGCGCCATTTACTTGCACCATATATATCTGTGGCTTCTCGGGTTTTTCATAGAGTTTGCACATATCTATCAAACTCTTTATTTCTTCTTCAAAAACCATATCCCTTTTACAGGAATCATTGCTTGGATGATACATAATCAACTGGCTGGTATGAATATAATTGTAATCATACTCCGGCGCCTGTCTAAGAAAATCGGGAATGTAGAAAAGTTCCGCATCACGTTGCTGAATCTGAAACGCACTCAACAAATATTTCCCGTCAAGAAAGCTCAAAGTATAACGAATCATCTTAGTATTATGAGAATTCTCGCTATCCATAGCATAAGAGTTAATGATTCGACCGCCCAGCTTATCAATCAAATGCATCTTTAAACCAAAAGCATCGCAATCATGACCGGCGTATGAATATTGTGATGGAAACTCCTTATTCTTCAAAACATAATACCGCAACACAGGGAACTGCTCTTGCACACTTCCTTCAGTCATCCACTTGTTCTGCTCCTCATTCATAAAAGTTGGCTGATATTCCTTTTCTTTTGCTTCATCAACTTTCGCTTGCGTGGCAAAAATGTCAGTTGGTATTTCCAAGGTTTTCTTTTTTGATGCATCATCATAATAAGTGATGTCACGAATGATAATATTCATCGCCACTGTCTTGAAATAGATGGTCTTCTTCACCCAATTACCGTGGCTATCCAGTTCCTTTACATCCTTAAATCTCCATTGCAGAAAAGTATTCCCATCAGGTTCGGCAGAGACCTTCTTGCCAAGATGATTAATCTTGTATTTCGGGATTTCAATCTCTGTAATTTTACCATTGGCATCATACTCTTTCTTTTCAAGGATATTTGATTCGTCATCATACAACCAAACCCACCGATGCTGCAAAACTTCTGCTTCATTATAATTGTAATGATCATATAGATGCGTGTTGTCCTCATTATAGGTCATGAAGGTTTGCCCCGTCATCTTACCCTCTGCATTATAGGTTTTAGAACCAATGCGCTTACCTTGCTTGTCATTGGTAAAATACGCTCTATTCAAGACTCTCCCGTCTGCATATATTAATGAGCTTTCTATCTCGAAGCCATTCTTATCGAAGATATGATCACTGATAAAATTCTCTGTACCATCCTTATTATAATGGATGCTTTTTGAATGGCTACCTTTTTCATTAAACAGTAGCGTATGATTCTCGCCAGTAATCTTAAAACCATAAAATTCCCTTCTAATTCCGTTCTCATCAAAGTTCGACAACCCATTATGGTCATCATCAAGATAATCCATGATAGCACCCGGAACCACCTCACCATTCACCTTAGTTGCCTTATGAATTGTTAGCTTCATCTGCTTCACTTTGCCTGTTAATTCAAGTCTTTCCATAACGGTCTTCTCCTTCTTAACCTCTACTTTTTCAACTTCCTTAGTAGCTGCTTTACTTTCTTTTTTCTTTGCCATATTTATAATTTATAATTCAACATTTATAATTCTATCCACTAAACCACCGGCTATGCTCTCACCAAATGAATTGTTACCGATACATCTTCGCCAGCCGTGATGGGGCAGGCTACATGTCCCGGAACAGCTCCCGTCATTTCATAAATAATAAACAAATCTTCACCCGTCTGTGTCGTGTCCAAAATCAGCACTGCATGGGCATTAGCAATACCTTTAACACCTTGCACAGATTCCTTTCCTTCAGAAGTTTCCAACTTGGCGATTCTGCCATGAGCTCCCGGCACTATGCCTGTACCATCCGCCCAAACAAAGAGAATATCAACCTCCGTTTCTACCTTCAGAATCCTGTATTTTATCCCCCAAAGACCGCAATAAACTCGCATAGCAGGCTCTGCATAATCTACTACATGAAACTGAACTTCCTTGCGAATAGTAATCAGCAAAGTCTTACAAATCTTTTGACGAATAGCTACAGTAGTTGCTTTTCCAATAAAATCTTCGGTTGCTTCATTCGCTGCTGATGATTTTGCTACCAAATCAATATTCAACAGATCGTTTTGAGCAGCAGTAAAATCCAAGGGAGGTGTCTTTCCTGCTGCAATCAAGACTAAATTAGCTGATTTAATATGGTCTGAAACATTTAAAACCTGCGCTCGGGTAATCATTTCAGGAAGATCAGGAGAACCAACAAGCATCAACAAATTGGTCCTTATAGATGCATCATAAGTACCATATTTAATATGACCATTGACGATGCCGATATAGAGCACGTTATGCTCTCTCAATTCTTTCTCCGCAGTATCGGCAATACTGTTCAGATGCACTTTATTGCCCTCCGCAGTATCCATAATGGATACTAAATTTGGGAAATCGGCCCAATTAAACTCCAAATCAATGTCGGTTTGGGTCTTTAAAAATCTATCTCCTACTAAAATAGATTGTTGTTTTGTTCTGGCGGCTGATAAGCCTTCCACGATTTGTCGGACGCTTTTCGGGATTTCTACTACTTCACTCATAATTTATATATATTTTAATTGTTTATTATTTAATTTGATGGTTTATTATTTTATTAAAATAATATCTATACATGAATAGATATTCTTACGAAATAAAAAAGAAGCCCTTTTCGAGTTAGCTTCGCCCAAAAAAACGTTTTTTTGGGCGAAGCTAACTCGAAACATTGGAGAAAATTCAACCAAACGCCGAAAGCTCTTCCTATACATTTTAATAAATTCAGTCGTCAGAATAAAGCTAAGTGTGTACATTGCTACTTTTGGGGAAGTTTTGGGAAAGCTTACCCTGTATGCCTCATAAATTTTTGAGAATCTAATTTTAGAAAAGGGAATAAAGGGACGATATGTTCGTAGCACGCTCATGTGTAGGTTCTGTGAATATATTTATTTGGCGTGCTATGTAAAGTTTAAAAACTTATTGAATCATAAAATCTATCTGCTTTCTTATGTTGTTATTTTCTATTCGAGGGCGCTAAATAACAAAAATTAATCGAGAACAACAAAACGGATAAAAGATTAAAGTCTAAATATGACCTTAATGATTCTCAACAACTCCGTTTCTAAATAGAAACTATTTCAAATAAAGGAAGGACTCTATTTCAATTTCTTTTTCTGAACCTGGTATTCCACTTCTACCTCCTCAAAAATCTCATTGCAAACATTCTCGATAGTGGCAACCATCTCAGGAAGTTCCTCAAGATGTTCCTTCTTATATGAATAATCCATGATGCTCTTCAGCATGTCGCGATATTCCTCAGACATGCCGACGATGCGCAGTGAGGAAGCTATCTTGTGCGTGGCTTCAAACAAATTATCCCAGTCTTTCTTTGCAGTACATTCACTCATTCTTTTGACTATCGGCGGGGTGATGTCAAGGAATGATTTCAGTATATCTACAAGGAATTTCTGATCTCCGTCTGCCTGGTTGATTAAGGTATCGAGGTTGCTAAATTTAGCCATGCCATGCGCCGATTAATTCGGACTGTGAATACTATGATTGCTTACTAATGTAATGATCTTTTTATACAGAATGTTTTCATCAACAGGCTTTGCCACGTAGTCATTCATGCCATCCTCCTTACATTTGTCAAAATCCATGTTGGTAACGTCTGCTGTCAATGCAATGATGGGCACTTGCGATTTTGGCGAAGGCATCTCATTACGGATGATTTTTGTGGCTTCGTATCCATCCATTTCAGGCATGTGAAGATCCATCAACACCAGATCAAAATGATTCTCCTTAATCTTCTCTATCGCTATCTTTCCATTCTCAGCAACATCTTGCTGGCAGCCTAAGTCATGCAATAATTTCTTTATCAATAGCTGGTTGAATTCATTATCTTCGACCACCAGGATATTAATATTCTTCATCTCGAACTCCAAGTATTCTTCCTCCTTGATCTTCTCTTCCATGTCAGTAATATCACCCTTTTTGAAGGTCAGAACAAAGCTAAATGTGGAGCCTTCATCCAACTTACTTTCCAGCTTAATAGTACCGCCCTGCGCCTCCACCAATTGTTTCACAATGGCAAGCCCCAAACCGGTTCCGCCATAAGTTCTCGATGTAGAACTTGATGCCTGCTGGAACTTCTCAAAGATAGTCTCCAGCTTATCTTCCGGTATTCCGATGCCGGTATCCTTCACATAGAATTCTATCGAAACATAGTCATTTACTTCCTTCAATAAGTGAATGCCGACCGTTATCTTTCCTTTGGAAGTAAACTTAACGGCGTTGCTGATAAGGTTTAAAATAATCTGATGAAGCCTCATCGGATCGCCGATTACTATTTCCGGAATTCTGGAATCAAAAACTTTTATCAGCTTCAAATGCTTCTCCTCAATCTTATTCTCATACAACAGCATCATTGTGGAAATGGAAGTCTCCAAATCAAATGGAATGCGCTCGAATGTCATCTTCCCGGATTCAACTTTTGCGAGGTCAAGAATGTCATCAATCAACACCAGCAATGTATCTCCTGATACTTTTATCGCATCAAGATATTGCTTCTGTTTCTCGGTCATCCTGGTTTTCAGAAGCACTTTCGTGAAGCCAATAATTGCATTCATCGGGGTCCTGATCTCATGACTCATATTCGACAAGAACTGTTGCTTGGCTCTTGCAGCTTCTTCAGCTCTGTGCAATTCAGTTATCGTTTCGATACGTTCTGTAATATCCTGGTTAGTGCCAGCCAGCTTGATCACTTCGCCTTTGTCATCCAGGTAAACTTCGCCAAGCGTATTCAATACCTTCACCTCATTATTCCAGGTCTTGATGCGGTAATCGAAGTTAAATGATTTCTTTTCTTTAATGGCATTTGCCATAGTATTCCGAATAATATCGCGGTCCACTTCATAATTAAACTGCGCCAAATGATCACTGGTCAATGGCACTTCGCCAGGCTCGAAACCATATATCTTATACAACTGATCAGACCATGTTATTGCTCCTGTCTTGACATCAACTTCCCAGTTTCCCATCTTCGACAACTCCTGCGCTTCCTTCAATTGCTTGATAGATGCGTTGATCTTTTCTTCTGCAAACTTCCGCTCGGTGACATCCTGAACAGAACAGGAAATCTTTTCCCCATCACCCTTATCATCCGTAGCGACTTCGCCTACTACATAAAGATATTTCAATGCTCCATACCTGTCATTAATACGAATATCAAAATTGAAAGATGCTTTTTCAGCAACAGCTTTCTCATAGATTTCATTTGACATCTTTCTATCTTCAGGATGAATATAATCGTTTAGCTTTCCATAGAATAAATGAATCTCATGAGGCTCGAAACCATAGATGCGAAGAAGCTCGTCGGAGTAGCTGGGTTTCTTTGTTTTCAAATCCATTTCCCAACTGCCGATATGCGCCAACTCCTGCGAATCGGATAATTGCTTAACGGTTTCACTTAGTTTTTCCTCTGCCAATTTCCTTCTGGTAATATCCTGTGCCGCACCGGTAATCTTCAAAGGATTGCCCTTGGCATCCGTCATTACTTCGCACATCACATTCAGGATTTTCAATTCGCCTGCCATATTTGTGATGCGTGTTTCGTATTGGAATGGCTGCTTATCATCTATCGCATGAACGATATTCATCAGCCTTAATTCCGAATCAATATTCAAGCGATTGAGCTCTTTGAATTGAATCTTCGTGCCGACTTCCATTCCATAAATCTTATACAATTCGTCAGAGAAAATAATCTCCCTCGTCTTGAAATCCATCTCGAAGTTCCCTATATGAGCGCGTTCCTGTGCCTGCTGCAATTGATGCAACGTATGATTGAGCTTCTCTTCATTCGCTTTCCGTTGTGTAATATCCTGCGATGAAGCAAACAGGTGAGTTGGATTGCCATCCTTATCGCAGATGATTTCGCACATCACATTCATGTCTCGTATCTGTCCTTTCTTGTTGATTATTCGCGTCTCATATTCAAATGGTTCCTTCCTCGCAATAGCCTTCTTCAGCAGCTCTCTTCTCCCTTCATCATCGGTATTCATGCTGGCTACTTCATCATAATTAACTACCGAATCTGGCTCCAGCCCAAAGATGCGATACATCTCATCAGAGAATTTAAGTTCCTTAGTAGCAAGATTTAATTCCGAAGAACCGATATGCGCCCTCGCCTGTGCCAGCTCCAATTGTTTATTAGTCTTTTGAATCACTTCCTCATTCTTTTTCCTGTCGGTAATATCCTGAACAGTAGCAAACAGGTGTGTCGCATTCCCATTCTCATCGGTAATCACCTCGAATATACTATAATTATATCGCGGAATTCCTTTGGCATTAATTATCAGGGTTTCATATTCAAAAGGTTGCTTATCGGTGAGGAGTTTCTTCATCCTTTCTTCTCTGCCCTCTTGATTGGTATTCATCATGGCGAGCGTTTCATAATTCAATGGAGAGCCAATCTCCAGCCCGAAGATGCGATACAATTCATCAGAGAATTTCAACTCCTTAGTCTTCAGATCAAATTCCAAAGTGCCGATATGCGCACGCTCCTGCGCTGTCTGAAGATCTTTTAATGTCTTATTTATCCTGTCTTCCGTGGCTTTCCGTTCGGTAACATCTTTTAATGCGCCATATCTCTTCACCGCGATTCCATTTTCATCAGCCAAAATATTCCCCCACATTTCAAGCACCTTATGTTCGCCTTTCTCACTGATGATGCGGTATTCGCTATGATAAGGAATCTGTTTTTCGGTAGCATTATTAATCACTTCTTCGAGATGTTTCCTGTCATCAGGATGCACATATTTCGTGTATTCACTCTTAGGCATTGGCGAATCCGGCTCCAAGCCATATATCTTATAAAGCTCATCAGACCAGAAGACTTCGCGGGTTATCAAATTCGTTTCAAAATTGCCGATATGAGCCAGACGTTGCGCTTCATTCAACTGATTCAGGGTCGTACTCAATTTATCTTCCACCTTCCTCTGGATATTATCGAAGGTCTGGAACGAAATCTTTCGCATCTCGGTATAAAGCAGATTAATGTCATTAACAATGCCCAATGCCTCCTCCATATCAGTCGCAAATTGAGGAATAAAATGTTGCATCGCCCTCACCTGGGCAGCATAAACCAGCACCAGATCCATGACCTTGATGTCGCGGTTAGAATACCCTCCCTCCAGCTTATCGGATTCCCAAAGTAATGAACGTTTCCTGGAATCTTCCAACAGGGTCCCATTTATTATAGGGTCGAATAAATTGGAAATCGTCGTTTTCATACTCATCTGAACCAATTCCTCATCGGTATATTTAGGAATTAATTTCATCAACGGCACATCCATCGTTTTGATGACCTCAATCTGGTAGCGGACGAATTCCTCCAGATGTCCTTCCTTCAAAAATGCAACGTAATCCTGTAAAGTTCTCTTCATTTCATACTATTAATAATGTAGATTGATATTATAAACATATAAATTTTGAAAAATCATTGTTGTAAAAGTGATTTGCTGGCGAATACAAATCCTTACTATGTACATAGTAGCGACTAACATGTACATAGTAGCGGCTAACATGTACATAGTAGCGACTAGTATGTGCATGTTAGCGGCTAACATGTATATAGTAGTCATTTTTATCAAATTCCTGAAGGTTTTTCTGCCATCAGGTTTAATACTATCTTTAAAAAAAGGGTCGGGATTACAATTTGTAATTAACTTGTGTGTTGTATTTCCAGAAATATTGGACAAACTGCTCCCGACCACCATGCCTTGTTGTTTTGTTGTCATTATATTAATGTTCTACGAAATCATTTAATAAAAGTTAATTCTATTAATCAGAAAAGAAGCGGTCTAAAACTTCATCCAGCATCTCTCTTGACAGCGGCTTGCTTTTGAAATCCCTCACCTCCTCGATGCTATGTGCCTTTTCCTTATCCGCCGGATTGACGGAAGTCGAAAGCATGATGACTACCACCTCAGCCTTTTGGTCGGGGTTTAACAATTTATATTCCTCCAGGAACTCCCAGCCATTCATCTTCGGCATGTTAATATCCAGGAAAATAAGTTCCGGAATATCCTTACCTTTCTTGAGATATTCCAATGCCTCGGTGCCGCTTTCAGCCACTTGAATCTTGTGGCAGACATCTGCTCTTTTCAGCACAATCTGATGAATGAAGTTGTCGTCTTCGTTGTCATCAATGAGCATGATACAGTTTAATTTGTTTCTCATTTTAGTGTTTAAATTTGTGGTATATTATTATGTAATTTGTGGAATCGTAAAATAAAATGTACTGCCGATATTCGGCTCAGAACTAACCCAGATTTTTCCCCCATGCAATTCCACAATCTTCTTGCAATTGGCAAGCCCGATACCTGTTCCGGGATATTCTTTCTGCGAATGAAGCTTCTGGAAGATGGTAAAGATACGCTCGAAATATATATTTTCAATGCCGATACCATTGTCTTTCACCCAAAAATTCCATTCATCCTCACCTTTGCTCGCACCAATATCAATGACCAATTGCTGATCCTTCTTCCGGTATTTAATAGCATTGCTGATCAGGTTCTGGAATAACGACCGAAGCTCCGAATAGCCATTAATGACAGGCAGTTTGCCGACATTGATCACAGCATTACTCTCCTGAATGGCAGTCTCCAGGTCATGCAATACGTCATTCACTATTTTGTTGCAATCCACGGACTCAAATACTTTATTTTTGCCTATTCTGGAATACTCCAGGATGTCCTTGATCAGGTTAGACATCCGCACCGTCGCCTTATTAATGGAGTTGAGATATTTATCCCCCTCATCGCCCAGTTTGCCACGATAATCTTCCTGGAATAAGTCGGTATAATTCGTAATCGTCCTCAAAGGCTCCTGCAAATCATGCGAAGTGATATAAGCGAATTGCCCGAGTTCTTTGTTTGATTGCACCAATTGATCCGTCATCTGATTCATCGTCAGTGCCACCTTCCCGATTTCATCCCTGGCGAAGATAGCAGCACGATCGGTGAGGTCTCCTTTCTTAATTCGATTAGCGGCACGAGTAATTTCCTTCAAGCCCTTTGTAATGCCACGACTGACGGTAATACTCATCACCAAGC
Source organism: Bacteroidota bacterium (assembly GCA_013288905.1). GTDB lineage: Bacteria > Bacteroidota > Bacteroidia > AKYH767-A > JABDAW01 > JABDAW01. The sequence goes on from JABDAW010000002.1 coordinate 68,166, forward strand.
CCGATATTTCCACAGTCAAAGCCACGACAAATAACAGCTTCAGAATAATATGTTCCAGCCACCGCGAACCCTCGCCGAGCGTAAGTGAAAAATTATCTTCCAATTGAGTAAGCTGAACATTGAGCGGATCTATTTCAGAGGCAATCTTGTTTAATATCTCTTCAGAAGGATGACCGGAACTGATTTCATTATGCAATATTTCCCCGATAATAACGAGCTTGGTTATCATCGAATCCCCTGCCGTCCATATCCCGATAGCTTTGCTGATATATGAAATCCTGTAGAACCTTCGCAGCATACTTATCATGCCGTCAATGTCATCAGCATCCACGCGTCCTTCCAAGAAACCTTGCCGAGCAATGGCAATATCAAAGTCAGGTTTCAATAATTCCACTCGTGTCTTATGATCTCCATTGGGCACACTCATGAAATTTTGGAAGGCTTCATAATCTGCTGCATTATGCGAATAACGATACTTCTGTAATTGATACGCAGCATCCTTCTGCGCCTTAGACCACAATCCTTCTGCACTTACCAAAGCCCTCACAGCAGATAATGTATGTATCGAAAACCAAAGCGTACCTAATTCTACAACTATCAGGACAGCCATTGTACCAATCACAAAATAAAGCTTCTTGGTAATGGATATATCCTTCAACTGATTGAATGGGAAAAATGTTTTCATTGAACTAAAAACTAACCGTCTCTTATCGTTTAATTATGTAAATGCTGCTGTTTGTTTTATTGTTGCAAAAGTAGGGATTTTTTCATTTACGAACCAACTGTTTTGGAACATTTTAAAGTATTTTAACACCTTTTAATTTATTGAATTGATAAATCCTTTCTCAATTTGCAATGAGATAGATAGCCTGATATATTCAAAATCCCTTATGGATAAGGAGATTTGTGCATTTAAGGCATCTGGCAAATCTTTTGCAAAGATGATTTCATATTAATTAAAAAGAATCAATAACAAATAAATTAAAGTCATGAAAAAGTCTCTGATAGCAGGAATCATCATCAATGCAGCATTCATGATGGGATGCTCAAACCACGATGCCGAGAAGCAAGCAGCACAGCTTCTCACTGAAAAAGATTCGCTCATAACTCTTGTCAATTCTAAGGATTCCGCCACAAGCGTAGTTATGAATTCTTTAAATGATATCGAATCAAATCTTGAAGAAGTGAAAAAACATCAGAATATGATTACCGCCAATACAAGCACAATGGAGCGCACCGGCAACATTAAAGATCGTATAAGTGATGACATAATTATGATCAACAACCTGATGGATGAGAACAAGAAAAAGATTGCTTATCTGACCTCCCAGATGAATGAAACAAGTTATAAACTTGGCAACTTCGAGAAGCTGGTTTCCACGATGAAAGATCAAATAATGGCTAAAGATGCTGAGTTGAAGGAGTTGAATGACAAGCTCCTCGCAATGAACACTGATATTGTGGAATTGAAGAGCAGTAATGCAGAACTGACATCGGTCTCTGAACGACAAATGGAGACGATAGGGAATCAGACTTCTAAGATGAACACCGCTTATTATGTAGTAGGGACTTACAAATCATTAAAGACCGAAAAAGTAATTGACAAAGATGGGGGAGTGCTTGGATTAGGCACCACTCAGCGGATAAAAGCTGATTTCAACCCTGCCTCTTTCAAGAAGATTGACATCACCGAAACCAGCATCATTCCAATAGAAGCAAAGAAAATCGAGATACTTTCCACACACCCCTCAGGCTCCTATGAATTAGAGAAAGATGCCAACAAAATGATAACCAAATTAGTCATAAAGGATCCTGAAAGATTCTGGGAAGCATCCAAATACTTAGTAGTGATGAAAGATTAGCAAGTTCGTAGAATGATGAAAGATTAACAAAAGAGGATTTGTTAGTTTTTTTTCATGGGGGTCGAGTAGAAATGCTCGATCCCTTTTCTTTTGGTTCTACTGGGAATTTTGTGGGAATCTTATTCTACAAGAATTTAATAAGATAAACCTTAACCACAGATGCCACAGATTAACACAGATTATAGTCGAACAAAATCTGTGTTAATCTGTGGCATCTGTGGTTAAGGTTTATCGCTTTGAATTTTGGTTAATATTCCGTTATAACTCTTTACCCACAAAATTCCCAGTAGAACCTTTCTTTTTAATTGACAATTCCAATGGATATTTTGTCGGCTATCAATTATTCTTTGAATCATCGTCCTGTTGCTGCGCCCCAAAAAGGTCGCAATCACAAGACGATGAAAGGAAAAAACTATAGTGCAACTCAAAACCAAGGCGGGTTAACACGTTCTCAAAACTGGATTAACCGTGTCTGGACCCAGAACGACCGTGACTGGACCTGGAACAACCGTGATTTGCTCTGGGAACGTAGTGATTTGTCCCGGACACGACAGTTCTGGCTCCGGGCACGACCATGATTTGCTCTGGGAATGTAGTGATTTGTTCCAGTCACGACAGTCCTGGCTCCGGTCACGACTGTTCTGACTCCGGACACGACTGTTCCATGTCCGGACACGATGAATCCAGAAATTTGCTAAGGTGTTTTACTTAGGTTTTTGACCTTTTATCTTTGGGAACAGTTGGAATTTTTCGGGGATTTACGTTGAGATGGGAGGATTGGGAGGGGGATTTAGGGTGGATTAGGATGTTTTGGGAGTTCATTCTTAAGAATGAAAGTTTTTACTTTGGCAGCGGGTAAATAGAATGGTTGTAGTCTAACCAAAGTAAATGGAAAACGGCATAATTGCCAAAAAAACCTACTATTCGTGGAGCTTTTAAATCATCAGTATAAAGTGCAAGTTGGTAGATTTGTGGTAATCTAAGAGTAGTGGTATTATTATTAATGCCAAGAAGGTTTTTAATCAATGGCACTAAAAATCCTTTCTTGGAAAGATCAATTGTATGAAATCTGTATTTAAGTTTATATCTACTATTATCTAATAATTCACTAATTGGTATTAAAGATATTTCCTTT
>JABDAW010000003.1 GCA_013288905.1 Bacteroidota bacterium
GGAAATTCATTGATGCGGTGTCTTCCTGGTGGGTTAATATTCATGGTCATTCAAATCCTGTCATTGCGGAGGCAATCGCACGGCAGGCAAGGGAAATGGAACATGTCATCTTCGCTGGATTTACGCATACCCCTGCCATTCTTTTAGCCGAGAAGCTGATAGAAATTCTTCCAAATGATTTTGCTAAAGTATTCTATTCCGATGATGGTTCTACCGCTGTCGAAGTCGCTATTAAGACGGCGCTTCAATATTGGTTTAACAAAGGTATTCCAAAACGCAAAATCATTGCCTTCAATGATGCATACCATGGCGATACATTCGGGGCGATGTCTGTGGGTTCTCGAAGTGTATTTAATGCACCTTTCCAGGAACTTTTATTTCATGTGGAACATATCCCTGTGCCTATAGGAAATGATATTGAAACCTGCATAGAAAGATTTACAGATATAGCAAAGGATAATGCTGCTGCCGCCTTTATTTATGAGCCTTTGGTGCAGGGTGCTGCCGGTATGGTGATGTATGAACCTGTTCATTTGGAGCGTCTTCTATCTATAGCAAAGGCTCATAATATTCTTTGCATTGCTGATGAAGTGATGACTTGTTTCGGGCGAACCGGCAAGTTGTTTGCAAGTGATTATCTGATTTCAAAACCAGATATTATTTGTTTGTCTAAAGGCATTACGGGAGGCTTCCTGCCTTTGGGAGTTACTGTTTGCACACAGGAAATCTTTGATGCTTTTTATGATGATAAGAAGTCAAAAGCCCTGTTTCACGGGCATTCTTATACTGCTAATCCTATTGCCTGTGCTGCTGCCAATGCAAGTTTGGAGCTTCTCTTAAGTTCCCAATGCGAGGATCAAATCAAGATGATTGCAGGTCATCACAGTTCGTTTATTGATAAAGTAAAATCGCATTCATTTGTTCGGAATGCCCGCCAGACGGGCACTATCATCGCTGTAGAATTAAATACTAAGGAAGACTCTTCTTATTTTAATTCGATAACCAAGGATATTTATAAGTATGCTTTAGATCGCGGCGTGCTGCTTCGTCCTTTGGGGAATGTTATTTATTGCATGCCTCCCTATTGCATCAATCATGCCGAACTACGGGCGGTTTATGATGTGATGGAAGGAATAATTACAGATTTTAATCAAAAATAATTCCGATCCTCGATAAGTCAGAATTAAATCCTTAAACTATTCTTTCACAAACTTCCCGCGTGTTGTTTCATTCGCCCCAATAACCTCATAGAAATAAACCCCTTCGCTCCATGTGGAGATATCTATTTGGGTGTCATTGCCAGAAATTGTCTGTTGATAGATTTTATTCCCAAGAACATCTTCAATGGTTAATAGTGAATTGTTAATCGTTAATTGAGAATGAAGCGTAATGCTGGTAGTGGCGGGATTGGGGAAGAGCGTGATGGTTGGGGTATTTGTTATTGATTTAAAACCTGTAGTTATAACAGTTGCTTCAACAAAGTCACAATTGGGTTTCGCACCAGTGGTTGAATCATTAAAATCAATTAGCTTGGTATAGGTATTTGTTACAATATCAAAACTGAAAGCGACACCTACATTATTTGCCCCACCATTTGTTGTTGTTCCATAAAGTTTTCCATTTCCACCATTAAATAAACTTCTTTGAGGACTTGATCCATTAACACTGTCAAACATGTGAACAACGGTATATGTATTCGTTAAAATATTATAATTGAAGATTACTCCAAAATCTCCTGAATCCGGATTATTTAAACAAACATGTGTTGCCATTCCATACAACAAACTATCGTTTACTTGAATTAAACTTCCAGAAGGGAAACATCCATCATTTGACCAAAAATGATGCAAATCCGTAATCTGATTTGTTGATGTATCCAAGCTAAAGAATACACCACCACCACTACCGGTATATTGATCATAGCCTCCATCTGATGCCATTCCATATAGCAGATTATTTGATGCCATTAATAAACTTCCATATATTGGATTAGCGCCGTTCCAATAATTAAATGATGCCAATGTATCATATTGATAACTTATAGGATCGAATTTAAAAATTACACCCCGATTATTAGTACCTCCTAAATTTGTCATTCCATATAATTTACCGTTATTTAACTGAACTAATGTTCCATTAGGAAATGAACCTGATGCATTTTCAAAATCAAAAATATCGGTATAGATATTAGTTGTGGGATTAAATCTATAAATTGTTCCATTTCCATTTGCTCCATAATTAGAACATAACCCGTATAAATTTCCATCCGAACCTAAAATCATTCCGCTTGTTGGATAAGCACCTTGTAATGATTGATCCAAAAAATAATGTAATCTGTTATATGTTCCAGTTGAAGGATCAAAACTAAAAATAATACACGTATCATAACAATTAATATAATAAGAAACTCCGTATAACAATCCATTGTTTGCTTGTACCATTCCCCCAATAGGTGAATCACCAATACCAGTCATTAAATGCACATTATGGAAATTACTTCCATTAGTATCTGCGGCAAAAATAGTTCCGCGGTTTGATATGCCACCAAATTGACAAGTTCCATATAGTTGCGTCTGTGCATTCGCCCCGAGCACCATCAGCCCCATCACCACCACGATTATCAAAGTAAAATTCTTCATAGTTATTAATTAAAATTAAGGATTCATTTTTCTTTTCAAGCCACAAAATTACGATATTGCTTTGGAATGACAAAATCTATTTGAAAGATTTCTTTTATGTGGAATAAAATTGTGCCTATATAATAAAGGAGTAAGGCAGCTATTTTTTCCACCCCTTCCATTAATCTAATCTCTATGTTTTATAATTTTCAAAGAATATGAAAATTAATGAGGCATGAAGAAATTTTTCTTGGTATAATACCAATTATGCAAGGGGGAATACAAATTATGCAAGGTCGGAAGACAATTATGCAAGGTCGGAAGCAAATTATGCAAGGTCGGAAGGAAAATATGCAAGGTGGGATGGAAAATATGCAAGCGCGGAAGACAATTATGCAAGGTCGGAAGGACAATATGCAAGGTCGGAAGGACAATATGCAAGGTCGGAAGCAAATTATGCAAGGTCGGAAGGACAATATGCAAGGTCAGAAGGACAATATGCATCGCCATTTTTTTGCTATTTTAGGTTTAAATGAACAAATTTAAGGCTGAATATTAGAATTGTTAATAACTTTTTTTAAAAAAATTTTCAAAAAATTTGGTCAATTCAAAAAAATATCTTTAATTTGCAGTCGCGAAAGTAGAAAAAGATTTCAAAAAAAAGAAAATAAATAAAAATAAATCATGGCTGAAATAGATGAATCAAAATATGAATGCACACAGAACCAACTCTACGTTCTGGGCGGGGTCTATGCTGCAAATCTTACAGCGAATCTTGCCGCATTCACTGCCCATAGCCCGCGATTTATTACAGCTTTTATTACTGCCTTAACAGATGCCGTAACTTATGCCGAAGGTCTCCCAAATGATGAGCAGGTAAAGGTTCCTAAAATGGTGGATAGAGTAGGATTAATCCCTACCGGAAAATTTTCCATCAGCGATTTGAATGCCCTGAAAACTTATCTCCTCAAAGCCTTCCCGACGACTTTCGCTATCATGTATAATTCCGCAGGAGCCAATCTGCGAAGAGATGCAGGCAATAATAATTGGGTGCAGATAAAAGCGCTCTTCAAAGCAATGGTAGATTTTATGGCTGTCCCTGCAAACCTTGCCCAATTGCTTTTGAATGATGTAATGCCCGCCGGTTTCCCCGCAGCAGTCGCCGCTCATCAACTTACATTCAATAATGATTATACCACTTTCCTTTCAGATAAATCTACCAGCGAACAAACAAGTGCCAAGATTACCGCGAATAATGTAATCAAAGCAATCCTGACCGACATAGATGTTAATGGAGTCGTTATTTTTCCTCCCGGAAATACAAAACACGACCTCTTCGTCTTCAGCATCCAAAAAGATATTATTGCCCCAAAAGGCAGTGCCAGCCTCAAAGTTGGAGTGAAATTAGACGGTGCCTTCACCGTTTTGCCGGATATTCCGGTAAAGATTCAAGCCGCAGGTCAGCCCTCCATCACCGTAAATACGGATGAAGAAGGAATAGCACATTTCCCCGGAATAGACCCCACTAAATATAAGGTAACCATTATCTATCCGGAATTAGTTACTGTGGAATTCAACAAAGATGTTGATACCGGAGTCAATGCCAGATCCGAAGTACTCATGGAAACGGCACCCCCGCCACTTGATGAGGAAGATCCCGAAGATGACGAATCTCCTATCAAAGAAGAAGAGAAAAAAGAAGAGAAAAAACCTTGATAAAATTCAAGAAATATAACAAAAGACCTTTCCAAACCGGAGAGGTCTTTTTATTTTCCTTTTATTGCATTCCCCAAAAAGGGAATGTCATAAAAGGATGAAGAATAGCATACTAAAAATAGTTATAATTACCCAAATTTATACTCAATTTATTGGTAAGTTTGCAGCCATGAAATCCCTATACCTTTATACTAACGAATTGCAATGGCAAATTGTCAATTCTCAATTGTCAATTGTCAATTAAAATGCGCGCCCTTTTCCTCCTTATATATAAATTCCATTTCTTCTTCTTCTTCCTGGTATTAGAAGTGTTTTGCATCTATCTGCTGGTGCAGAATAATAATTATCAGAGGGCGAGTTTTGTGAATTCTTCGAATGTATTGGTGGGGAAGTTTTATGATGAAGTCGGCGTGTTTAATTCCTTTGTGAATCTGAAGACTACCAATAAGAATCTTGCAGAAGAAAATGCCCGCCTCCGTAAGCTGATTGCCGATACTTCGATGAGCAGCAAGGCAGTGAAGGTGAGTGTGAATGACAGTCTTTACAAACAGCAATATCAATACATCACGGCTCATGTCATAAATAATTCAATTAATAGAAGAAGCAATTATCTGACCTTGAATAAAGGCAGAGCCGACGGCGTGCGGCGCGAAGATGGCGTGATAGCCTCGAATGGCGCGGTGGGCAAGGTGAAATATGTGTCGGAACATTTTTGTGTGGTGATGTCGCTTCTGCATAAAGATACAAAGATAAGCGCAAGAATCAAGAAGAACAAATATTCCGGAGAGCTGCGCTGGGAGGGCGGTTCGGCTACACAGGCATCGCTGAATGATATTGCCGTGCATGTGCCGATTGCTATTGGCGATACTGTTGTTACGAGTTCTTATTCGCCGATTTATCCTGAAGGAATTACGCTTGGCACGATTGCTCATTTTGAATTGAAGCCCGGGCAGAATTTTTATAATATCACCGTCAATCTTTCGACTACTTTCGGGAATCTGACGTATGTATATATCGTGAATAATCTCTTCAAAAACGAACAGGTAAAATTAGAGTCCGAGATACCCCAACATGATTAATCAAATAGTCTCTAATTTAATCCGTTTTATCGTCCTCGTGCTGGTGCAGGTCTTGATATTAAACAATGTTCAGTTGAATGGATACATCAATCCGTTTATGTATATTTTATTCATCATGCTCCTCCCCATCGAAACGCCAGGATGGCTGCTACTGCTGCTATCTCTCGCTATGGGCTTGACGATAGATATGTTTTCAAATACCTTGGGAATGCACGCGGCGGCATGTGTCTTTATCGGATACCTTCGACCAAGAATCATCAGATCAATTTCCCCGAGAGATGGTTATGAATCAGAGGCAAATCCGAACGTAACAGACATGGGTTTCAGGTGGTTTATATCTTATACCATCATCATGGTTTTGCTGCATCATTTTGTATTATTTTTTATCGAGGCGTTTAGCTTTGTGGAATTCTTCAGTACCCTGTTCAGAGTTATCTTGAGCAGCATACTCACGATACTTCTCATCATCATCAGTCAGTATCTTTTCACCAGTAATAAACAACAGTCATGATACAGAGCGTTTCAACAAATCGGAGATATATCATCATCGCAATCTTTCTTTCAGTAGGGATAATCTATCTTGCGAGATTTTTTTATATTCAAGTGATTGATGATAGTTATATTAAGTCGGCACAACATAATTTCCTTCGCCCTGTAACACAGTTCCCTTCGCGTGGTTTGGTATATGATCGTAAGGGAAAGCTCCTGGTTTATAACGAACCTGTCTATGATTTAATGGTAACGCCGAAGTTGATCAAAGGCATGGATACCGCGGAGTTCTGTGCATTGATAGGTATTGCCAGGGAGGAATTTGATAAGAAGCTAAGGCTTGCAAAGAAATATTCCAGAGACCTTCCTTCCCCTTTTGAAAAGCAATTATCCAAGGAGACTTATGGGACTTTGATGGAGAAGCTGGATGATTTCCCCGGCTTCTTTGTTCAGCCAAGAACATTAAGAAGATATAATGATAGGACTGCTGCGCATCTTCTTGGAGACATTGGGGAAGTGGATTCTGCAACCGTGAAGGATAGTAAATATTATCGTGATGGAGATTACATTGGCAAGAGTGGAATAGAATTGACGTATGAGCCAGAGCTGCGAGGGAAGAGGGGTTCCAAGCTCATGATGGTTGATGTTCATGGCAGATTAATGGGAAGTTTTGAGAATGGAAAGTATGATACCTTAGCTGAAGGAGGTGAGAATCTGACAACTTCTATTGATGCAGGTTTGCAATCTTATGGGGAAGAATTAATGCAGAATAAAATAGGAGGTATCGTTGCCATAGAACCTTCAACAGGAGAGATATTGGCAATGGTTTCATCACCTTCTTATGACCCAAATCTATTGGTTGGAAGGTTGCGAGCACAGAATTATGGGAAACTCCTCACGACGGACAATAATCCTTTGTATAATCGGGCTTTACTTTCCTCATATCCTCCTGGATCGACATTCAAAATTATCATGTCCTTGGTGGCACAACAAGAGGGAGTTCTTTTTCCTGAAACCCGCTATCCATGCGCGATGGGGTATCCTCCCGGTGGTGGTAAACCTGCTTGTGAAGCGCATCCTTCCCCATGCGATCTCGCTATGGCGATTACCTATTCCTGCAATTCTTATTTCTGTTATGTATTCAAAAGTGTTTTGGATAAGAAGGGTTTCAATTCCTTTGAAGAGAGCTTCACGAGCTGGCGAAAACATATCCTTAGTTTTGGCTTGGGAAGGAAATTAGGCGTTGATCTTCCTACTGAATTAGGGATTGGCGTTCCTACCATCGAACATTACGATAAAGTCTTTGGCGAAGGGCATTGGAAGTCTTCTACGATCCTCTCTCTTGCCATCGGTCAGGGTGAAATGGGAGTGTCTCCGCTGAAAATGGCAAACGTTATGGCTACCGTTGCAAACAGGGGATACTACTACATTCCGCATGTTGTAAAAGCTATTGGTGATAAGCAATTTCAATTTGAGAAATATACTACTAAAAACTATACTGATGTTGAATCTAAATACTTCGATATCGTGATTGTTGGTATGGAAGATGTTGTACAAAGCGGTACTGCGGCAGCATCTAAAGTTAGTGGTATTGATATTTGTGGAAAGACAGGTACTGCACAGAATCCGTCTGGAAAATCACACTCGGTATTCGTAGGTTTTGCTCCAAAGGATAATCCTAAAATAGCTATAGCAGTTGTTGTTGAACATGCGGGCTGGGGTGCTGAATGGGCTGCCCCTATTGCCTCCCTGATGATTGAAAAATATTTGACAGGAACTATCACTCGCCCTGAAATTGAGAAGAGAATAAAGAATGGAGTCATACTTCCAGTTCCCAAAGTAGCCGTTAATAATGAGAGATAATAAAGGCATTCTCCAAAACATAGATTGGATAACCACATCGCTTTATTTCCTCCTCATTACCATGGGTTGGATTTGTATTTATGCCGCCGATTATAACGAAGAGCACAGTAAAGTTTTTGACTTCACACAGAATCATGGGAAGCAGCTTATGTGGATTGGTGGCTCATTAATTATAGCATTAATCTTTCTTATATTAGATGGGAAATTTTATTCCGCCTTCGCATATATTGTTTATGGAATTACGATTGTTCTTCTCATTGCTGTTCTCTTGGTTGGAAGAAAAGTAAAGGGTTCTGTGTCATGGTTTGAAATCGGAAGTTTTAAGCTGCAGCCCGCAGAGTTCGCGAAGTTTGCCACTACATTGGTACTTGCAAAGTACTTGAGTAATATGAACATTAAATTGAATGATACCAAAACAAAACTGGTAGTCTTTACAATTCTTTTCGTTCCTATTATTCTTATCATTTTGCAGAATGCAACGGGGTCCGCATTGGTCTATCTTTCTTTTGTATTTGTGCTTTATCGTGAAGGTTTATCAGGCAATTATTTATTGTTAGGATTCATTGCCATCGTCATATTTATCTTAGCACTGCTGGTAGATAAATTGACGCTGATAATCATCTTTGCTTCCATAATCTTTATTGTTTTTTTATTAGCCAGAAAGAATAAACGAAACATCCTATCATTGCTTGGAATATTCGCTATTTGTTCGGGGATGGTATTGAGTGTGGATTATGTCTTTAATCATGTCCTTCATGAATATCAAAGAGGAAGAATAAATGTCCTTCTCGGCAAGGAACAAAACATTAAAGGTTCAGGTTGGAATGTGCATCAAAGTATGATTGCTATTGGTGACGGCGGATTTTTTGGTAAAGGATTTCTTAAAGGAAGCCAGACCACATTTGATTTTGTTCCTAAACAAAGTACGGACTTTATATTCTGCACAGTAGGTGAGGAATTTGGGTTTGTGGGAGTGTTTGTTGTTATCAGTTTATTCTTGTTTTTATTAGTCCGAATCATACAACTTGCCGAACGACAGCGAAGTTCTTTCTCAAGAATCTATGGATATGGCGTTGCTTCTATTCTCTTCTTCCATGTTATGATTAATATCGGCATGACCATCGGATTAGCACCGGTGATAGGCATTCCACTACCATTCTTCACTTATGGAGGCTCTTCTTTATTGGCATTCACGATGATGCTTTTTGTGTTTATTAGATTGGATGCACATCGGTTGCAGATATTAGGTTAGATCGAAATGTTTTTATTGTTTAAAAATTCTCTACTTTTGCAATTCATAAAAAAGAAATCTTATTATCTAATATCAAAAATATGAGGCGAACAAATCTATACATCATCGGGCTGTTGGTTGTTATCAGCAGTTGTACTTCTGTGAGGTATGATACCGAAAGATACATCAAAAATAATATCGAAATTCATAAGACTGGTGAATATAGCAGCATCAAAATTATCTCTCTGTATAATCAAACTTCCATGAAGGACGGGTCGCGGCTGGAGATGACCGGATATAAATATAATAACCAAAAAGGTTTGGTGGTTTCTGCATATCAATATTATAAGGACAGGAAGAAATTCAAAGATGATAACACCGTGCTTTCTAATACTGCATTTATTCTTTTGGATACGGTGCAATGTCGCACGATACTTACTAATTACAATCAATTGGAAGCAAAATTAAAGACCGAAACTCCCGGCAGTGAAGAAGAGATATTCATGGATTTTACTGTATCTGAAGATTTATTCTTCAGTATGCAAAAAGCCAAGGGTGGTGGGGTTTCTAATGATGTTTATTTATGGATTAAAGGAGAAAAATATACCATTGCTTCGGATGCTTTGTTGAATAATATGGAGGATTTTTTGAAGTGGTAAAGTGGTGTAAAGGTATAGGGTATAAGGGTATAAGGGTATAAGGGTATAAGGGTATAAAGGGTATAAATTATGTCAGTAAAAGTTGTTGAGATTTCTAAGGTTTATGGGAAGCAGAATGCTTTGGATGGTGTTTCGTTTGAGGTAAATGCTGGTGAAGTTCTTGGGTTTCTTGGTCCTAATGGTGCGGGCAAATCTACCATGATGAAGATACTGACTTGCTTTATTCCACAGACTTCCGGGACTGCTTTTGTTTGTGGACATGATGTGAATGAAGAGCCGCTTGAGGTGAAGAAATGCGTGGGATATTTGCCGGAGAATAATCCTTTATATCATGATATGTATGTCAAGGAATATCTTGAATTCATTGCTGGCATACAAGGATTGAAAGGGAGTAAAACCGCAAGGGTTAAAGAGATGATTGGTATGACCGGGCTTGAGGTGGAGCAACATAAAAAGATAGGTGCGCTTTCTAAAGGGTATCGGCAACGAGTCGGACTGGCACAGGCTCTGATTCATGATCCTAAGGTGTTGATTCTTGATGAACCTACTTCAGGATTAGACCCTAATCAACTTACTGAAATAAGAAGTTTGATTAAGAATATCGGCAAGGAAAAGACGGTGATATTTTCTACTCACATTATGCAGGAAGTTACTGCTATATGCAGCAGAGTGGTGATTATTAATAAAGGAAAAATTGTTGCTGATGATCCTATAGAAGTTCTTAAACAACATGCCGTGAGTAAGGCTGTCATATCTGTAGAATTTGATGCTCCGACATCAAAGACTGCCTTGAAAAAGATTGCCGGTGTTAGCGAAGTAGAACTGATTAAAGACAATCAATGGCAATTATATTCCGATGCTGAAACTGATATTCGCAAAGAGCTTTTCAACTTTGCCATTGAGAATAAATTAGCCATTATTACTATCAAAAAAGAGGAGCAGAATTTGGAGGAAATCTTTCATGAATTGACGAAGAATAGTTGACACAATAGGTGGTAAACTAAACGAAATCATTTCTTGAGCGATAACCGGTCTCCAATGTTATCAAATATACAGGGAGATAAGGGTTTCTGTAAGTTTTGTATTTTTGCACGAATTAAATAATATAGAAATGATAAAAAAAGATTTAGAAGTTGATGGGTACATAAAGATGGCTCCTGATTATGCAAAACCAATATTGAAACATTTGAGAGAAGTCGTGCATAAGGCTATCCCTGATGTGGAAGAAAAAATGTTGTATAACTGTCCTACGTTCTTGTTTGCCGGGTCGCCTGTATGCAGCATGATCGCTTATGATAAACCTTATTGTGCATTCAATTTATGGAAAAATAAATTGTTGAAGGATCCGGATAATTTATTGGTAAACCATGCCAAAGCGGATGGAAAAATCATTGGGAATTTAACCAGGATAGACAGCGTGAAAGATCTGCCTTCTGATGAAATCCTTATTGGATTTATCAACCAGGTAATAGAATTAAATAAGCAAGGCACCATGCCTCCTCTTCCATTTAAAAAGAGCAGAGCCAAGGAAATGGAAGTGCCTGATTATTTCCAAAAGGAGTTAGATAAAAATGGGGCTGCCAAAAAGACATTTACTAATTTTAAAACATCACAAAGGACTGCTTATTTACGATTTATAACGCTTCCTATCTATGAACAAACACGATTGAATAACGTAACGAAAGCTATCGAATGGCTTGCGGAAGGCAAGGAACAGAATTGGAATAAAGGGAATGGCACAAGAGGTAGGAAAAAAAGTTTGAAGCGCTAATTAAACGATTCTTCTTCATGGTGAAAGCAAGTAGCCCTTCTCCTAAAAAATACTTTTCTTTGCAAGCAAAATAAAGGATGGGATAAGGTCTTTCCTTAACTTTTTGTACTTTTGCACAAATCAAACAATTAAATACAATGGCAAAACCAATTAAAGAAACCCCAGTATTGATGGGAGAAGATGCAAAGAGATTCTTGAAACAGAAAGAAGAAAACAAGGGCAAAAAACTTCCTCCTGAAGAAGTAGAAAGAATAATGAAAAATTACAAAAAGTTTAGGGTCATTGATTAATTTTATTTTATCTTAATGATTTTAGACGATCTTAAAAGGTTATCTCAAGATCATGCTATTCTCCCTTTTAAATGTGGAGATACTGATCTTGAAAACTTTCTTAACGATGATGCAAAAGCTCATGGTGAAGCCCTTTTATCTGTAACTTATTTAATGGAAAAAGACAATTTAACAATTGCTTTTTTCAGTCTTTTTAATGACAAGATTGGCTATAATGAAATAAACAGTCATCGAAAATTTGAGAAGATATTTAAAGCCAAGCTACCAAAAAGCAAATGGTTTAAAAGCTATCCTTCCGTTAAGATTGGAAGGTTTGGAGTTCATCAAAATTATCAAAACGAGGGAGTGGGAGGTAAAATTTTGGATTTTATTAAAGGCTGGTTTATTGATAATAATAAAACGGGGTGTATGTATATTACGGTTGATGCTTATAAAAGATCATTGCCTTTTTATTCAAAGAATGGTTTCCTGTTTTTGACGGATGATGATGTAGATTCTGATACTCGCTTGATGTATTTTGATTTGACATTATTAAAAAATAGTTTAATAAATTAAATCCTTAAATCCTTCTCCCCTTCATGGTGAAAGCAAGTAGCCCTTCTCCTAAAAAATCCTTTTCTTTGCAAGCAAAATAAAGGATGAGATAAGGTCTTTCCTTGACTTTTTGTACTTTTGCACAAATCAAACAATTAAATACAATGGCAAAACCAATTAAAGAAACCCCTGTATTGATGGGAGAAGATGCAAAGAGATTCTTAAAGCATAAGAAAGAAAGCAAGGGTAAGAAAATTGACCCGGAAAAACTTAAAAAGATGAGGGAGAGTTATCTTAAATTCAGCCCTAAAAGTTAGGTTTGAAAGATGAAAAAACTAAAAATTTATTTAGATACTTCAATAATTAATTTCTTATTTGCAGATGATACTCCCGACTTCAAAAGAAACACAGAAGACTTCTTTGATAATTATTTAAAGAAAGGAATTTACGATTGTCTTGTTTCTGATGTAGTGTTTGATGAGATAAATAGAACGGAGGAGGATGAAAAACGATTGAAACTTTTACAGGTTATAAAAGATTATAATATTCCTTATGATTCTTTCAATAAGGAGGCAGAACGACTGGCTCACATTTATATCAAAGATGGAGTTATTCCAGTTAAGAAATTTGATGATGCCAGGCATATAGGGTTGGCAACTACTAACAGTTTTGATATTCTACTATCCTGGAACTTTAAGCATTTGGCAAACGTAAACAAAAGAATAAAAATTAAAATTATTAATGAACGCGAAGGATATTTCTATCCTCTTGATTTGGTAACACCTATACAACTAATATATGATGAAAACGATTAAAGACTATCCGGTATCAAAAGCTCTTGAAGAAGTTTGGGAAATGAAAGAAAAAGCATCTGAAGCTACTAAAGATTTATCTTTTGAGGAATTACAAAAGCATTACAAAGAAGTAGCAGAAGAATCTGCCAAACTTTTAAATGCCAAGATTATTCCACTTGCGAATGGCTCTTTTAAATTCGGGTAATCCATCCCTCCTTTCCTTCACAAACCTCCCCAAAGACCTGCCTCCTCCTTCCTCCTCCTCTTCCCGTCGTGGTGAAAGCAAGTAGCCCTTCTCCTAAAAAATACTTTTCTTTGCAACAAAAATAAAGGTAAGGAGATGAAAGAAAAGGGTAATAAATTCAATGATGAAAATTCTTAAATATTTTTCTCTATTATTAATTGTTATTGGATTTATTGGTCTCTTGGGTTGTGGATTAATATTTACTACTATACTTGATTACAAATATGAATTACCAATTGCATGGAATGCTCAAACAACAATGAGTAGTGAGAACAAGTTTTATGTTGGATTGCCTGATTATGGAAAGATTCAAGTGTATGATATTAATGGGAAGTTTCTATTCAACTTTAAAGTTTATGGTTGGGGTGGAGAATTTACATTTAAAATAATAGGTGATACTATTCAAGTAAAAACTGTACATAAGGATTTATTAAGTTTTTATGATTTAAAGGGAAGAGCTATTAGCAGTAAACATATTTACTTTAGTCATGATGACTATAGAGATTCACCTTCAACATCTGATCCATCACATACTATAATTAATGGATATTATATAAGAACTGAAACTGTTATCATTCCAAAAATCATAATTGAAAAAGATGGTAAGACAACTATCATTAAATCCCCTTTATACCTGAATTTATTAAAGGCTCCTTTTCTTTCAGGTCCTTTATTTTTCTTTGGAATAATTATCTTTTTTTCAATAAGAAATAAAATGAAGAATCAAGTTAAATAAGTATTCCCCACAAAAAAGCCCGAACAAAATTCCTTCTGCCCGGGCGTTCCCTAATTCCTAATTTTTAATTCCTAATTATTTACCTCTATAGCTCCCCTTCCTTCACCTCCACAGCATCATTCCTGCCGCAGGTTTCTTTTAGGATGGTGGAGACAAAATTGGTGTCGTCGGCTACTTCAAATTCTTCCAAAGTAGTGGCATGTTCCTCGCATAATGGGATGAGATAAATGGTGGAATCTAGGGGTCTGGATTGCAAATCCAGACCAGCGTCGGCAATAGGGTCGGTTTTTGTTTTCACTACATAGCCTCCGTCTATTTCAGGATTCCGGCAGCCGGGGACAAGGCACATGCGTACTTGCATGCCGGTAAATTTCTTCCAGTGGTTTAATTTATTGCCACAGTTGCAGCCTTTTAAGGGGGTCTCTTTGCTTGATTTTAATTTTATCATATTATTATTTTATACTTATTTTTCTATTCCATTCCCCAAAAAGACGAAAGTGCAGCCGTATGGTTAGAAACGGCTGCCCTTTCTTTAGAAACGGCTGCACTATCCTTATATATGGCGGAACAATGCATGGAAACGGCGGAAGTATCCTTACATTGTTCCGCCGTTTCTTTACAAACGGCGGAACTATCCTTACAAACGGCAGAACAATGCATGGAAACGGCGGAAGTATCCATACATAGTTCCGCCGTTTGTAAAGAAACGGCGGAAGAATGCTTGTATCCTTCCGCACTTTCGTCTTTTAGAGACATGAAATGTGGTTTTTAATTAACTGTAATCTTTAAAACCGCATCAAATCCTTGAGGACCATTGGAAGTAATTATTTGATGCATAAAGTAAACCTCAATATTTGCAGCGAGCCCAGTAACCTGGGTATGTGCTTGCTTGGTAGGGTCTAACCTTACGAAAGTAATTCCATTATAACTGATCCACCAATCGTGTATTTCGCCCTTAGCTCCCGCTGCTGTCAAATCTAAAATTCCACCTACAGGATTGTTCTTCACCGCCCAAGGTTGTTGCTTTCTTGGAGTTACTTTTTTACAGGAAAACCCACCTGACTCTATCCCAAGTTGAGCAGTGGCAAAGTTCTCATTCGCATACGATTGAAAAAGAAATTTCAACCCTTCCATACCATTATTAAGAGCAGTCCAGGCAGCTTGTTCGCCACCGGCTTCAGAGTTGCCATAAGCAGTCGCCAGCAGTCCTAAAGCCGTAATAGTGGCTCCGGGAACAGATACATAAGTAGATACGGCAGCCAGGGCAAGGGCATCTTTTGCCTGTTTCGTTTTGTCTGCCTTAGAGCCTTTCCATTTAAAGACGGCGATGTACTTTCTTTGCATGGTAGGCATGCTGAAAAGGATGATCTGCCCGTTAAACTGGGTGACATCTACCCCTCTGAAATTCAATCTTTCCAAATCATAGGAACTGATATTATAGATTTCCACAGTTTCGTCCATGGCATCATAGAGGTTGTTTTTGAAACGCTCATAGCCTGCCAAAATAAAATTTATCACCCAAAATAAAGGACTCAAGAAGCGCGATGGTGATCTCTCGGCTTCTTCCTCATCAGGACCAAATTCGCGAATGTGTTGGTTCTCCTGCGCTGTTTCAGCATACCCTCTGCTGATTTTTTCCTTGTAGGATTCTTTTTGTTTTACAAAATTTAATTTCATAAATAATTATTTTTTAATTGTACCTGAAAAAATTCGTTCCATACCTTACGCATGGTTTACGACACCCGAAATAATGGAAGTGAAGCATCTATACTACTTTTCACCACCTTTTGTACTCGAATCCAAGGGGTTCTATCCTGAACAACGATGCTAAGCCTGACAAACTTCCCGCCTAACACCTCAAAACTTTGAGCTTACTTTAATATCGTAACTCTTATGTTTTTTGATGGCGCAATAATAACATTAATTCGGGAAACAAATCATCTTTGGGTTTTTTATTTTTGCGGCGATGGACGGGGGGTTTTGGGGAATGAGAAATATATTTATAG
This sequence comes from Bacteroidota bacterium, assembly GCA_013288905.1. GTDB lineage: Bacteria > Bacteroidota > Bacteroidia > AKYH767-A > JABDAW01 > JABDAW01. Next base: position 16,031 of record JABDAW010000003.1, read on the forward strand.
AATGAAATCAAAGGATAAACAGAGTAGAGCATCTTTTTCGAAAGGGTTAATAACAATATCTGTTATTACTTTATTATTCTGTCAAATCATACAGGCACAAAGTTTAAGAATAGAAATATTTAATAGAACAGGGTATGATTTAGATTCGGTTTATATGGACTATAATTATGTTGGTTCAATAAAAAAAGATTCATCGGTATTAGTTTTGGATTGTAAAGAAATAGTGATGGATAGTGGAATGCCAATAGGTCGTCCAGAGGGAATTATTAAAAACAAAGTAAAGACTTCTGAACCACAATATCTCTGTGGAACAGAAATTTATTCAGTAAAAGAAGGGGATTTTAAATTTGATATTAAAATAATGGAAGAGGCATCAAATTATAGATTATATTGGTAATAATAAAAGGAATAATTATAACGAATCCTAAACCCTTTCCTTCCAACCCCAATCCCCGCTTCCTGCCTCCTTCTACCTTTAATCCCTGTTCCTTGATAATTTTTGGGAATGATTGAAAAAAATTTACATATATTTTTATATTTAATATGGTTGTATCCATTAGAGTTATACTTTGCAATATTCTTTTTGATGAAATGTCGAAAGACAAAATATTTCAAATGGGTCTTATTTGTAAATATAGCAATCTACTTATCATATACTTTGGGAATGGATAGATTATGTGATAACTTCTTTTATTATATAACAGATGATTTTGGAGAAGCATCATTATCTGCACTCTTTAGCTTGATACAAACATTGTTGAATGCGATAGTCTATTTTATAATCAGAAAAAATCTACAAATAAATACATAATGATGTTGAATCCCTTCAATTAAAAACATACTAAAGCATTGATTCCAGCGGAGAGATGGGGATTCGCCCCCCCGGACCTGTTACAGTCAACGGTTTTCGAGACCGCCACATTAAACCACTCTGCCATCTCTCCTGCTGCAAATATAGAATAAATAATTTGAAGATTAAGGTATCAATATATTTTCAATAATTTTATAAATTCGCCCCGAGTGTTTCCCAAAAGAGGATTTTGTTTTAGTTTTTGATTGAAGGGCTTCTCGAAAGAGGAGCCTTTCTTTTTTGACCTTATGATACCGGCTAATTATTATTGAAATAAAATGTAGTTTTGGCAAGGTAAATTATAAAGATAAATCATGCAAAAGATAATTTCATATAATGTCAATGGCATCCGTTCGGCACTATCAAAAGGATGGTTAGACTGGCTCCAGATGGTAAATCCAGACATCGTCTGCCTCCAGGAAATAAAGGCGCATCCCGAACAATTAGACCTTACGCTCTTTGAAGAAAGAGGATATAAACATTTCTGGTTTCCTGCCCAAAAGAAAGGCTATAGTGGCACAGCCATCCTTTCTAAACATGAACCCGATCATGTGGAATATGGTTGCGGAATCAAGGAATCTGACTTTGAAGGCAGGATCATCAGAGCAGATTATGGAGATGTATCCGTGATGAGTGTCTATATGCCATCAGGAACTACCGGTGATATTCGTCAGACTTTTAAATACAAATGGTTGGACGATTTTCAGAATTACATTAATGAATTAAGAGTAACCCGCCCCAACCTGATTATTGCAGGAGATTATAATATTTGTCATAAGCCGATAGACATTCACAACCCTGTTTCCAATGCCAATTCATCCGGCTTCCTGCCAGAGGAAAGAGCATGGCTGGAGGGCTTTGTCAATAGCGGATTCATTGACTCTTTCAGGCATTTCAACAAGGAGCCACACAACTATACATGGTGGAGTTTTCGAGCAGGTTCACGCGATAAGAATCTGGGCTGGAGAATAGATTATCTTATGGTTTCTGATCCTTTGGAAAGCCGTTTGAAAAGAGCTGTAATCCTTCAAGAGGCAAGACATTCGGATCATTGTCCGGTATTGATCGAAGTAGATTTTTAAGGTCTGAGGACTCAATACTTTCAACACTAAGTTCACTAAGATTCACTAAGTGTTTCTTCATGAACTTAGTGTCTTAGTGTTGAATTTTAAATATACTATTCTCCTTCATCAATGCCTCAATCACTTCAATGGTTCTCGGGGCTTTAGCAGATAATACTTCACATCCATTATCAGTGATCAAAACATCATCTTCAATACGAACGCCGATATTCCACCATTTCGGATCGCAATCAGAGCCTTCTGGAATATAAATTCCAGGTTCAACAGTAATAACATTCCCAGAAACAAGTTCATAGGAAGTCTGAACATCATGTACGTCCAAGCCCAAATGGTGGGAGGTTCCATGCATGAAGTATTTAGAAACATCGTCTTCACTTTTGATAATTCCCAATTCCTTTAGGCCTTCGGCAATAATCTTCTTGGCAGCTTTATTAGGCTCAAAAAAAGATGCTCCTGGTTTACACAATTTAATCCCTTCAGCCTGAGCTTTAAAAACAAGATTGTAAATAGCTTTCTGCTCCTCGGAGAACTTCCCATTAACAGGCATAGACCTTGTAACATCGGCAGAATATCCATGATATTCAGCACCAATATCAACAACCATCATGTCCTTATCATTCAACTTCTTTCTATTGGATTCATAATGAAGAATGCAAGAGTTCTCGCCACCTCCGCATATCGAAGGAAATCCAACATACTCCGAGCCATTCCACTTAAATTCAAACTCCAGTATTGATTGAACCTGGTATTCATACATGCCTGGCACAATGGATTTCATCACTTCCTTTTCAGCATCACAAGTCATATCAATAGCCTTTCGCATCAAGGTCAATTCTTCCTTTTGCTTAATCATTCTTAGTTTCGCCATATCTTCAAATAACTCGAAGGGATCTTCCTTATCTCCATCATATTTCTTTTTGAATTGATCAACCAAAGAATATAAATCTGCCTTGCTGCCATGCTCATGAACAGCACCTTGAGGAAATTTCAGATGTAATATCTTATCAAACTTCTTGAAGTCCAACTTCAAATCATCAAAATCAGTATTCAGCATTCCTGTTTTAATTCCTAACACAGGAGTAACTCCATCTTTTCCTAATCGTCTTCCAGTCCATACTTCCTTGCCTGGATCTTTATCTTCAATGAAAAGAATTTCATTAGTCTTAATCCCTCCGATATTTTGCTCTTCTTTAAAAATTATCAACATCGAATTCTCTTCCACAAATCCAGTTAGATAATAGAAATCCGGCTCCTGATGAAAGGTATAATCATCATCCCCGGAACGATTCCTGACTGGAGCCGAAAAGAAAACGGCGACAGATTTATCTGGCAGCATTTTCCTTAAAGCCTCTCTCCTTCCCTTGTGAAATTCTTTTGGAAGCAGGTCGGTATCATATCTGTAATACTTGTATTTCTGAGCAGAAATATTTCCTGAAGAATAAAGAACGACGATAAACAAATAAATAAACAATCTCATAGTATAGGATTTTTATAAGGCTCAAAAATACATATTAGAACAAATATATTATTAGGAAGTTATTCATCCTAAAGTTACTAAATAAAAAAACCGGGCAAACATTTAGTTCGCCCGGAATTCTATTTGGTTTAGCTCAAGTTTAAAAAACCCCTGAACTATTTTAGATAACCTTGTTTTTCAATAATATCTAAAACTGCACTAATCCCTTTCTTGTTGATAGTTCTTAATGCCCCGGTAGATACTTTCAGAGTAATCCATTCTTCCGTTTCAGGAATATAGAATTTTTTAACCTTCAAATTCGGTTTAAATCTCCTCAAAGTTTTACTGTTAGAGTGAGATACTTTGTTGCCCTTCATGGCTTTTTTTCCTGTTAAGTCGCAGATATTTGACATCGTATTTATGTATTATTTTTTTGTTTGAGGGCGCAAATATATATAAATTATTTATAATCGCATCATCTGATTAATAAATCTTGTTGTTACCGCCTCGATAATATCCCATTTAATGAACCTAAAAGGTAATCCTATCAGGCGTCAAAGTTCTCACCAAAAATAGTTTAATTTTGCCACGCTAAATTTAAAAATACGATATGAGAATTTATTTAATCGGATATATGGGTAGTGGCAAGTCCTCTCGGGGAGCCGAACTTGCAGCCAAACTTGGATTTACCTTTATTGATCTGGACGCCATGATTGAAAAGGAGGCTAAAAAAACTATTTCTGAAATTTTCAATGATAGTGGCGAACAAGTTTTCCGTGAATTGGAAAGGACAGCCCTAAGAAAAACTTTTAAAAAGAATAATATTGTGGTGGCTACCGGTGGTGGAACTCCTTGTTTTTTTGATAATCTTAAGGAGATGCGCGAACATGGAACTACAATTTACCTTAAAGCAAGTAATGGGTTATTATTTCATCGATTAGCTTTAAGTAAAGAAGAAAGACCTCTTCTCAAGGATTTGAAAGATGTCGAATTGGTGCTTCAGATAAAAGACCAAATGGCTTTTAGGGAGCCTTTTTATGAGAAGGCGAATTATGAAATAGAGGCATTAGATCTTAAAGCTAATGATCTTGTAAAGCTGCTTCGAAGAGAACTAAAAGTTGCTAAAGTTTGAATTATTTTTCCATAGAGCATTCAAGGAATGACATATCACCTAATCTCAAATTCCATGATAATGTTTAAAATTGCAGCCATGAAATTAATAGAAACAATTCAGTAATGTTTGCACTGTTAAAAAAGGAGATTGGAAGTTTTCTTAATTCATTAATAGGCTATATCGTTATCCTTGTTTTCCTTATCAGCATTGGGTTGTTGATATGGGTATTCTCGACTAATTATAATATATTGGATAATGGTTATGCCAACTTCGACAGTCTCTTTTACGTGGCTCCGATATTCTATTTGTTTCTGATTCCTGCCATCACCATGCGTTCTTTTGCTGAAGAAAAGAACAAAGGAACGATTGAATTATTATTCACTCGCCCTCTTAGTGATTTGCAAATAATTATGGCTAAATACTTTGCTGGATTGATACTTGTTTTCTTCTCCATTATTCCAACCTTGATTTATTATTTCACCATCAAAGCTCTCGCCAAACCTCCTGTAGATATTGATACCGGTGGCATGTGGGGTTCCTATATCGGATTGTTATTTCTTGGGTCAGGCTTTGTTGCTATTGGGATATTTTCTTCTGCCATCACCGACAATCAAATCATATCATTTATTACTGCACTCTTCCTTTGTGGATTCTTTTTCCTGGGATTTGAATTCCTTGGCTCCTTCGAATTGTTTGGCAAGGCAGATAATATCATCCAGCAAATAGGTATCAAAGCCCACTATCTATCCATGAGTCGGGGTGTATTAGATACAAGAGATTTGTTATATTTTATAACCCTTGTTGCATTCTTTATTATCTGCACCAAGACGGTTTTGCAGTCAAGGAAATGGTAGTTCAGGGAATTATAAATGATGAATTATAAATTATAAATTTATAGGATGGAAAAGGTTATTAAGAAGAGAAGCCGCAGGAGTCAGGACTTGTTTCAATTGTTTTTGAGTTTGGGGATTGTTATCTTTATTAATATAATTTCTACATTCGTTTTTACTCGTTTTGATTTGACTTCAGAGAAGCGATATACGCTCTCGCCTGCCACCAAGGACTTGTTGAAGAAGCTGGATGATGTAGTATATGTCAGGGTTTATCTGGATGGCGATTTTCCGGCGGCATTCAAACGTTTAAAGAATGCTTCCAAAGAAATGCTCGATGAATTCAGGGCTTATGCGGGTGATAATCTTCAATATGAATTCATCAATCCGAATGCCAACAATGACCCAAAGGAAAGAGATAAATTATATAAGCAATTGATGGAAGATGGCTTGCAGCCTACTGATTTGAATACTAATGAAAAAGGCAGCAAGTCTGTTCAACGAATATTCCCCGCCGCATTGTTCACTTATAAATCCAATGTCAGGAAGTTCCCTGTTCAGATATTGCAAACAAGGTTAATCGGCTCTCCTGAAGAGTTGTTGAATAATTCTATAGAAGCCCTCGAATATCAATTTGCAAAAGCCATAAAGCAACTCACGGTTATCAATAAACCAAAGATCGCTTTCATTGATGGACAGGGCGAATTGGATACCTTGACGACTTATGATATCAGCCGTTATCTTGAAGATTTTTATGTGGTGGATCGCGTAACTATTGATGGTCAGATCCATAGTCTGAAGGATTATAAAGCCATCATCATTGCCAAACCTGATTCGGCATTCAATGAAAAGGATAAATTCGTCATTGATCAATACATCATGCATGGCGGTAAAGTTCTTTGGCTGTTAGACAGGATGCGAGCTTCGATGGATAGCCTCAATGGCAAGCCACAGACGGTTTCCATTGATATGAATTTGAACCTGGAAGACCAGCTTTTTCATTATGGAGTGAAGATTAATCCTACTTTGATTCAAGACTTGAGTTGTGCCCCTATCCCTGTCATTACCGGGAGAATCGGTTCTCGCGACAAGACCGAACTGGAGCCTTGGTATTACTATCCCCTTTCCTTCCCGATCATTAATCATCCGATAGTGAATAATCTCAATGGGGTTAAGTTTGAATTCGCCAGTACCATTGATACCGTGAGGGTTCCTGATGTCAGGAAAACCGTCTTATTGTCTTCTTCCGAATTTGCAAAGGTGCTTTATACCCCCGTTCTTATCAGCTTGAATATTATGCGTGATAAACCCGACCCGAAGCTCTATACCGACCGATTCAAGCCTCTTGCAGTGCTTCTGGAAGGTGAATTCACTTCCAATTATAAGAATAGAATTCCAAAGACTATCGCCCAAGATTCCGCCATTGATTATAAGGCTCGAAGCGTCCCTAACAAGATGATTGTGGTCTCTGATGGTGATATAATCCGCAATCACCTTGGCAAACAAAGGGGTTCGATAATTCCTTTGGGATATGATATTAGTACCAAACAAACTTATGGCAACCGCGATTTTATTCTTAATTCAATAGATTATCTCTGCGATGATTCGGGCTTGATAACAGTACGATCCAAGGAATTAAAACTGCGATTATTAGATACTAATAAGGTAGATGACGAGCGCACCAAATGGCAATTAATCAACCTTATCGCTCCTGCTTTGTTTATAATTCTTTTTGGGGTAATCAGAAATTATCTAAGGAAGAGGAAATACGCAGTTTAAAGTTTTTCTTTCACCGCCGCCAAATCGGGTAATTTTTGCACTGTTCACTATTCACTGTCTGTGTTTGTCCTAACCTGAAATAAATTTGCCAAACGTAATTCCTGATTTGTAATTTTTAATTCCTAATTTCGCCCCCGCATTGGACCCGTAGTTCAACTGGATAGAATGACAGATTTCGGCTCTGTTGGTTGGGGGTTCGAATCCCTCCGGGTTCACAAATCAATTAGGAATTAGGAATTAAAAATTAGGGCTTAAGTAAGTTTTTAATGGAAAAGAAGAATGATAAATTCAACACAGAGAAACAGAGATACACAGAGTTTCACAGAGAAAAATAAGACTCTGTGTATCTCTGTTTCTCTGTGTTGAAAAAAAGCTTCCATTAAAAACTTACTATAGCCAAAATTAGGAATTAAGTTGTTATATTATTCCTAATTCCTAATTTTTAATTCCTAATTGACTTAATAGCTCGGCTTGCCATCAGAGCGATAAAGAATCTCGACACTGTCCGAATAATCGCCAATCTCCTTGTCGTGAATGACCCCGATGAGCATGATGGAAATTGGAATCCCGACATTTTTTGTGTTTATCGGCAGCTCAAATTCAAAAGTCGCCGAGCCCATTCTTTCCCCTATCACATAGCCTTTGCTCTTGCCTATTTTCAAATATATCTGATGATTCTTGACATCAATAACCGATGTAATGATTTTGATTTTCTTCCCTCTCACAATAACTTTTATCGTCGGTTTATACTTGTCTTTTTTGAAATTAATTTCAGCCCCGTAGAACATTAATGCAAGCCCGATACCTTCTAAATAATTACCATGCCTCATTAATATACCTCGCAGCTCGCTGATGAATCCAAAGATATTTGACGGCACCAGTTCGGGGTCCAATCCAAAGTCAGAAAGCTTCGGCAGCACGCTCATATTCTTCCCCGATTTCCCTTCATTTAATTCATTAAAATAACTGTTGAAAGCCTTCATAAACGAAGCCATATTTTTCTTGTTCTTTACAAAATACTGATAGATCAGGTTGCACTTATGCACTAAATCCAGGTCATCTTGTTTGATGTTCAAATCATCTTTATAATGGATTAAATTTTGATCCAAATGCTCCAAAAACTTTGCTCTTGCGGGTATGCTGCGAGGCATCCAATTCCTTCTTGCCATTGCTTAATTTCTTATTAAATAGCTCCTGAAAGCTGCTCTTTTATGGTGAATATCTCGGTAAAAATCATCTGCCCAGAACACTCGGGCAGAAGAATTTGCTGCAGGACATAGTTGCCCCTGCTCTTAAACATACCTGGTCCTAACGTAGCGTCAGCTATTTTTGCTCTGATGTATGGTATAACCTGCTTCAGGGGAAGGTATGTTTCGCGACGTGACATACATGGTACTGCCACAGGATAAGCTATATCGGGGAGCAGCGTCATCTGCCCGAGTGTTCTGGGCAGACGCATTTGGAGCACTAATTCCGCGCCTTTTCGGGCAATCTCCCGTTGTAATGACCCATTAATGGCTAAATATCCCGTCCAAAAAGGTGATTTTTTTGATACCATTAGTTCAAGAGATAAAGGAAAGATTTTTTAAGGTTCATTTTTTGCAATTCAATTCGGCAAAGATATAAAACAGCGAGGCTTTGATTGCAGAATATCCTTGGCATAATGATTTCATCGAAGGATTTGGGCGAATGATAAATTGCATAAAATCCCAAATTCATTGCCGTTGGCTTCAGCCAACGGATAATTGATAAACACTCAATTGGCTTTAGCCAAAAATAAATATTCTTTTGGCTAAAGCCAATTCCCTCATCCAACTTAATCCGTTGGCTGAAGCCAACGGCAATGAATTTGGAATTTTGTACAATTTGTCATACATACATTCTGAATGATTTCCTACTTTCGCCCCATGCTATATTCAATTAAGAATTAGGAATTATGAATTACGATGCTTGGGGTATTGATTAATAAAAGGAGATGGGGGTATTTTGAAAAATAGTAAACTATGAGATTACTAAAGAATTTTTCTGATTGGAAAATTGAAAGAGATTTATACATCTCATATAAACCTCTTAATTATGACAAGACTACATTTTCAAATGATGCTCTTTATGAAACTAATAATGAAGAATATGGTTTTTACTTTTATTCAAAAGAAGAATTTGGTCTGTGTAAATTTCGTTGTAAACTCAAAATATTAAAAGACAAATTAAACCCTGTAATTATATATGATAGCAAGGAAATAATTTTTCATTGCTTTGTATCATTTAAAGAAAATTCATTCGAACCTGATTGGACAGATCATGGATTATTAGTTCTACGCCAAGTCGGATCCAATGAATATAGAGCTCCAGTCATCATTATAAATTTAGAAAGATTAGAGTTTGTTTTATTTGATAAATTCTTTGTTGAACTTACCTTACATGATAATAATTCCATTACCATTGTTGAAACATTTGTTAATAAAGAAAGAGAGTTTGATAGGAAAGAAACGAATGAATATAATCTAAATGAACTTAGTTGGAATCCTTTGAGTAGCCTAACACAACCTAAACAATAAACATAATAAATACTATCAAATATGAATACCCGCCTCCTTATCGTCATCCTCACCTCTGCCATCTGCCATCTTACCTCTTCCATCCAAGCCCAGGATAATCTTGTAACGAATGTAAAATTCCATTCCATAGGTCCCTCCATCATGAGCGGAAGGGTGGTGGATGTGGATGTTTGCCCCGATGATCCTACGCATTTTTATGTCGCTTATGCCTCCGGTGGCTTGTGGGTTACTTATAATAACGGGCAGAGTTTTGAGCCGCTCTTCGACCATGAGGCAGTGATGACTATCGGCGATATTGCTGTGGATTGGAAGCATGGCGAAACCATCTGGATTGGTACGGGAGAGAACAATTCGAGTCGCTCTTCTTATGCCGGTCTTGGCATGTATAAGAGCACCGATAAAGGCAAGACCTGGCAGCATAAAGGCTTGGAAGATTCACATCATATCGGGCGGGTTATCCTTGATACTAATGATGATGCTGGTCGGGATTTGCAATCCCGTCCCATATATGTAGCGGTTATCGGGCATCTTTTCACGCCCAATGATGAACGTGGAGTTTTCAAATCTACCGATGGCGGCAACACCTGGAAGAAGACTTTATTTGTTGATAATAACACTGGTGCGATTGATTTAATTATGGATCCTTCCAACCATAATATTCTCTATGCAGCGATGTGGCATCGTGAACGAAAGCCCTGGAATCTAAAGGAAAGTGGAGCATCATCAGGCATTTATAAAAGCATGGATGCAGGCGAGACTTGGACCTTGATGACTACTAAAGAAAGCGGCTTCCCTACCGGTGAAGGTGTTGGCAGAATAGGGCTTTCCATTTATGCTGGAGATATGGAGCAAGTTATTAATCCTTCAAAAGGGAATAATAAAGATGATGACAATTCCAAGCCCAAGCATGTCATGACGAAGTTTGTGCCTCGTCCCATCTATGCTGTGGTTGATAATCACGACCTTCGTGAGAAGAAAAAAGATGATAAAAAGAAGGGCTTGACGAAGGATACTTTAAGAACAATGTCCAAGGAATCTTTCCTTTCTTTGAAAGATTCTTTGATAGAAAAGTATCTCAAGGATAATGATTTCGATGAGGAATATTCTGTAGAGCGGGTTAAGAATATGATTCGCACAGACAGCATCAAACCCGCAGCCCTTGTGGAATATCTCGAAGATGAGAACGCCCAATTATTCGATACAGAGATTAAAGGTGCAGAGGTTTATCGCTCTGATGATGCCGGCAAGACCTGGAAGAAAACCCATGAAGGTTACCTCGATCATGTCTTCAATACTTATGGATATTATTTTGGTCAGATACGGGTTTCCGCTACGCGGGATTTGCAATCCAGCGACCTTAAGATTTATATCTATGGAGTTCCTTTCCTGAAGTCGGAAGATGGCGGCAAGACCTTCAAGTCCATTGATGCGGCGAATACGCATGGAGATTATCATGCCCTGTGGCTGAATCCCAACAGGGACGGGCATCTTATTGTAGGTAATGACGGTGGCATCAACATTTCTTATGATGATGGCAAGACTTATTTTAAAGCAAATACTCCTGCCGTCGGACAGTTTTATTCCGTGAATGTGGACATGGAAAAGCCCTACAATGTCTATGGTGGCTTGCAGGATAATGGCGTCTGGTATGGTCCCTCGACCAACAAAGAAAACACCGGCTGGCATGAAGAAGGCGAGTATCCTTTCAAGAGAATTATGGGTGGCGATGGCATGCAGGTAGTCGTGGATACCCGCGACAACGCTACTGTCTACACAGGTTATCAGTTCGGGAATTATTTCAGAGTGAATAGAAATACTGGAGAAAACAAATACATCACTCCAAAGCATAAGTTAGGCGAAAGACCTCTGCGCTGGAACTGGCAAGCACCCATCTGGCTCTCCAAACACAATCAGGATATTGTTTATTTCGGCAGTAATAAATTCCATCGTGCCATGAACAAAGGCAATGACTTCCAGACCCTCACCGGAGACCTTACTAATGGCGGTATCAAAGGGAATGTGCCTTATGGAACCATTACAGCCATTACTGAAAGCCCTCTTAAATTCGGCTTGCTTTATTGCGGGACAGATGACGGGAATGTTTATAGATCGGATGATGTGGGTTATAACTGGAAGAAGATTACACAAGACTTAAGGCGTAATTTATCTGACCACTTTGATATTGAAATGGAAATTAGAGATGTAAATCCAGAGTTAAAAGCAACAACTCCTAAAGAAGGATTTACCTGCACATTATATTTAAGTCGAATAATTGCATCTTCATTTGATACTAGCACTGTCTATTTATCTTTCAATGGAAAAATATTTGATGATTTCAAAGCCTATCTATTTAAGTCTGATGATTATGGAAATGCTTTTAAACCTATTGGAACAGATTTACCAAATGAACCAATCAACGTTGTAAAAGAAGACCCGAAGAATAAAAACATTCTCTATGTAGGCACCGACCATGGCGTGTATGTCTCCTTAAATAAAGGCAAGAACTTCATGAAGATGACGGGTGATTTCCCGAATGTGGCGGTGCATGATTTGGTGATTCATCCAAGAGATAATGACCTGGTGGTGGGCACTCATGGGCGTTCTATCTACATTGCCCATGTCGGCGAGTTGCAGCAATTGAATGATACTTTGATGGCTAAGGATATATCTATTTTCAAGATAGATGCCATTCATTACAACAAGAACTTAGGCAAGATTCCTAATCAATGGAGCGAGCCACATGAGACCAAAAAGCAATTCGCATTCTATGTAAAAGAAAAAGGAATATCTACCCTGCGCATCAAGACAGATAAAGACCTTTTATTAAAGGAAATAAAAGATACCAGTGCTGCCGGCTTGAATTATGTGAACTATGATTTAAGCATTGATTCCACAAATCTTTCCAAGTATCAAACCTTCATTAACGAAAACAAGAAACTTAATGATGAAGAAAAGAAAATAGAGCGTGCCGATAATAAAAAGTATTACCTCAAGCCTGGAAAATATATCCTTGAAATAGAAACTCAAAAAGGAATTAAATCCAAACAGGAATTCATCATTAAAACCGAGGATAAGAAGGAAGGGCATGAAGGAATTCCAAAGCCATTGGATAAAGATTAATGAATTTCATTAAAAGGTGTATCTTTTGCTCCGAAAACTGTTTCTATCGTTCCGAAAGCTGTTTCTATTGTTCCGAAAGCTGTTTCTATCGTTCCGAAAGCTGTTTCTATCGTTCCAATAGCTGTTTCTATTACTCCGAAAGATGTTTCTTCTGCTCCAAAAGATGTTTCTTCTGCTCCAAAAGATGCATCTTTTACTCCAAAAGATGCATCTTTTACTCCAATAGAAGCATCTTTTGGAACGATAGAAGCATCTTTTGCTCTTGAATTTATACCTAAATTTAGCAAGGGGTCTTTTATCATCATCTTTTTTTTAACAAAAAAGGTTTCTATTGATAAAAAAATTTGTAGTTTTGTCCTCGCAAAAATAAATATAAAATCTAATAAAAAGTAAACTAAATTAAATTAAAAAGAAATGAGAAAAACAGTACTTATCGCAGCATTAATTTGCTTATTCGCTATGCCATTCGCCTACGGGCAGGCAATCCCTGATCAAGGTTTTGAAACCTGGACGACACATGGGACAACTTTTACCTACCAGGTTCCAACCGGTTGGGCTACCATTGATTCATTTACCTCGCAGGCTGCTGTTGTCGGATTGGTATCACAAGATTCTTTTTATCATCACGGCGGAAATTATTCTATTAAACTTCAAAGCAAAACTGTTATTACAGCGGTTGTGCCTGGTGCAGCATGCTCTGGAATTATTCATCTTGTGAGTCCTTCACCACTTACTTACACTATTCTTGGGGGGTTTCCTGTGTCCGCAAAGCCAAATTTCTTAGCCGGATGGTTCAGGGATTCATTGCCTGGTGTTGACACCTCTTATATCGTTGCCTTTTTCACCAAGTGGGATACCAATTTGGGCAAAAGAGATACTGTTGCCTATGGCGGTTTAGCTATAGATTCAAATCATTTGTCATGGACACCTTTTCAATTGGCTATTCTTAGTGATTCTTTGAATCCGGTAACTCCTGATACGGGTGTAGTAGTGTTTTATTCAGGAAAAGGATCCGGCGGAGTTGTCGGTTCTACATTGTGGGTTGATGACCTTGGTTTCACAACTGGGATAGGTGAATTAGATCCACTTAATGGGAATTATGACCTATATCCTAACCCTGCTTCTCAAAATCTTTATATCGTGAATAATAACCTTTTCAAGAAAATTTCAATTATCAATGTTTATGATGAAATGGGCAGGAAGGTGAATACTTCTAACTTGAATGAAGATGTTTCGGTACTGAATGTAAAATCATTATCGGCAGGGATCTATTTCTATCAGATTGTAAGCCTTAATCAAACGCTGCTCAAGACCGGAAAGTTTATTGTTGAATAATTTATTCTGAATTATTCAATGAAAATACTGCTTTCATTCTTTACAATAGTTTTATCCATTGCTGTTACCGAAGGACAGATTACTCTTCATCAGTCTGACTTTGGAACCATTGGTTATACTGCCATTCAAAACAATGATACCCTCCCGGCAAATACGATACATGTAGGAAATCCCAGTTCACTTCAGCAGAGCTGGGATTTCACTACATTGCATAATCATTACCAGGATACCATTTACTTTATAAGCATTGATTCGACAAATTATCCTCTTGATTTCTCGACATCTGATATTGCTTATTGGGCGACTGATGATGGCGCTTATAATTTCATCAACTCCTCCCCGACCGGCATCATTGCTAATGGTCAGGGTCTGGACAGCGGTTATTTATCGAATACCACTCCCAATCAAGCAGTGGTTCTGCATCCGTCTGAAACTTATTTGAATTTCCCGACAACTTATAATTCGACCTTCAGTGGAACGACACATTTTGTGGTAACTATAGATACTACTTTCTCCTGGTTTCCTTTTACGGTAGATACTGCGAGAGATACCAGTACCACTGTATATAGTTCTACCTTTGATGCCTGGGGAACGGTTACCACGCCACTCGGAACCTTCAATTGTATCCGTCAGAGATATGTGGAATATCATTACGACACCGTTTGGATTCATTTTGATACTGTAAATATTTGGGGACAAACAAATCCATCTGTAGATTCAACACTTACTTATCGCTGGTTCACGAATAACAAAGGCTTTGCTTTAGTGGAAATAGACATGGATTCTGCCTGGGCAAATCCTAATTATGTCACCTGGCTGGCAAGTTCTAATTTCACGACTTCTATTACTGAAATTCCCAATAATCTTTCCAAATTCTCCATCTACCCTAACCCTGCCAATGATGAATTGAATATCCTGAATCCTTCAATGGAAGGTGCCTTCATGATCATCTATGATTTGATGGGAAGGGAAATGGACAAGGTTTATCTGAATGAAAGATTAACAAAAATCAATACTTCAAATTACTCAAACGGTCTCTATTCTTACCACGTATTCAATACCAAAACAGAATCTCTATTAACAGGAAAATTTATAATTAACAAATAAAATATTTTATAATGAAAAGTACCTTTACAATTATTGCCATCCTGCTTTGCACCTTATTCGTCAAAGCCCAAATTACCATTACCAGAGCAGACTTTGGTAATATCTATTTCCATGCTGTTCAGGCTAATGACCTGAATGTGGATACTTCCATTCATGTTGGAAATGCCAGTGCTACTGCACAAACCTGGAACTTTGCTACTCTTCATGATAGCATTGATGACTCTCTTCAATTTATGAGTGTAGCTGCTACCCCTTACTCCAGTAGTTTTGGGGCGGCGAATCTTGCATTCACTCAAAACAATAATCCAGGAGTTGTTGAATTTGTCAATGCCTCTGCCGCTTCTTTGGTTATCAATGGTGAAGGATTTGATTCTGCCTATTGGAGTTCTCATACTCCTGCGGAAGCTGTTGTAGTTACTCCCCCTCAAATCCTTCTGAACTTTCCCACAACTTATAATTCTGCATTTAATGATTCTTCAACTTACCAAGTTATTATTGATAGCTCCTTCGAATACAACTATCAAAATTTTGTTACTGTTCCTATTGATACTATTCAGATTCGAAACAAAACAACCTATCATTCTGTTATTGATGCATGGGGAAGCATTACTACTCCTTCAGGAACATATAATTGTCTTCGCCAAAAATATACTGAATACTCTGTTGATACTGTTTGGGTATATGTTGATACTACTATTTCATTAATCTCTCTAACTCCAAGCTGGCAAAACCCAGGTATTATCATAGTTGATTCTACACTTAAGTATCGTTGGTTTGCCAGTGCACAAGGCTTCACCCTTGCGGAAATAGATATGGCTCCTGATACTACCACTCATACATGGAGCCCTTCTCAAGCAAGCTGGCTGAAATCATCCAATACAGGTATCAATAATATCACAACTATTAACTCCCCTATTTCCATCTACCCTAACCCTGCTACTTCAGAAATCAATGTTCTGAATACCTCGAATGGTGCGGTAATGATTGCCATCTATGATATGATGGGAAGTAAGGTTAATGAGCAATTATTAACAGATAGAATTACCAATATCTCTACTTCGAAATATGCCGCAGGAATCTATTCCTATCGTGTTTTGGATGTAAATAACATTGCTGTTTCTTCAGGGAAATTCAGCATCGTGAAGTAAAATAACTTAACCCTTAGACCAATAAGAAAGCCCTTCGATTAAGTTCGAAGGGCTTTCGTTTTTTAGGGGAATTCACAAAATCAAAAGGCTTTAAACCCTATTATTTCTCTCACTTCTTTAACGGTCTTTCTGCTGCTTTCATGGGCTTTCTCGGCACCTTGTTTTACGACTTTATTGATGTAATCATTATTCTTGGAGAGGTCGGTAATTCTTTCTCTGAAAGGGGTTGTGAAGGTTACCATATCCTCTGCCAATTGCTTCTTCAAATCGCCATACCGCACCTTCATGGAATTATATTGTTCATCGAAAAAGGCAACAGTTTCGGGGGATGAAACAACTTTCATGAGGGTAAATAGATTCTCAACCGCTTCCGGTTTCTTTTGATTCGGCTCTGTGGGACCTGCATCGGTAACTGCTTTCATCACTTTCTTTCTGATTATTTCTGGCGTGTCGGCAAGAAAAACGGCATTGCCCTCTCCTTCAGATTTACCCATCTTGCCGTTTCCATCCAAACCGGGAATCTTCACTAATTCAGTACCAAAATTAAAGGCGACAGGCTCCGGAAAATACTCCACTTCATAAATCCTGTTGAAGCGATTACCAAACTGTCTCGTCATTTCAAGATGTTGCTCCTGATCTTTGCCGACGGGCACTTTATTAGCCCTATGAATCAATATATCGGCAGCCATCAGGACGGGATATGTCAATAGCCCAGCATTGATATTATCAGAATGCTGCCTGATCTTTTCTTTGAAAGAAGTGCAGCGTTCCAGCTCGCCGACATAGGCATTCATATTCATTAAAAGATATAATTCGGCTGTCTCGGGAAGGTCACTTTGAATATAAATCGTTGCTGCTTCAGGGTCTATTCCACAGGCAAGATATTCCACAAGAACCTGCTTGACGGTATCATGCAAATCCTTAGGATGGGGATGCGTGGTCAGGGAATGATAATCTGCAATAAAAAAGAAACAACGGTATTCATGCTGCATCTTGAGGAAATTCTTTATTGCCCCGAAATAATTCCCCAAATGAAGGTTCCCTGTCGAACGAATACCACTGACTACTGTTTCCATTGTATGCTATTTTGATTTGTTATTAAGGCTGCAAAATTAGTAAAAATGGGAAAGGTGGGTTGGCTGAAGCCATTAAATTCAAGAATTATAATGAGAAAAGTCCGGAATAAGGACTTATATGAAAGTAGCCTAGCATTGGATTAGAATAATATTGATTATCCGTACAATCGCACATAAATGCAAAATAAAAGAGCTTTGTACGATGATTTTTAAAACCTTCTATATAACTCGAATCTATTCCGTTGAAAATCAAGTACTATAAATTGGAGTTATTATTTTCAAAACACAAGGCGAAACGGCTTGTCGGGGGACTTTCAAGCAATATACTTGGCAAAGTTTTATATCTATTATTATATCACGCAAAGATTAGAAATTATTAAAACTAATCATCTGAATTTTCATTTACCCTTTTCTCATTATTCCGCATTTTAAGTAGATTTGCAGCGAAATAAATAATAATAGAATTATGAAATTTGGTGTTGTAATTTTTCCCGGCTCAAACTGTGATCAGGATATGATTTATGTCTTGAAAGACCTTATGGAGCTTGATGTTGTGGAGCTTTGGCATAAAGACCATGACTTACAAAAATGCGATGTAATCATCCTTCCCGGAGGCTTTGCTTTCGGCGATTATCTAAGGTCTGGAGCTATTGCTCGCTTCTCTCCGATTATGGAAAGCGTGATAAAGTTTGCTGATAGAGGCGGACTTGTCTTTGGTATCTGCAATGGCTTCCAGGTATTGTGTGAAGCGGGTTTGCTGCCTGGTGCTTTGCTGCATAATTCCAATCAGAAATTCATTTGCAAGAATGTATTCATCAAAGCTCAAACTTATGATGCTTTGGTAACTTCGATGATTGAACATGGGCAGGTTCTCAAGGTGCCTATTGCGCATGGCGAAGGTTCTTATTATGCTGATGAAGCCACGCTCAAGATGCTGAATGATAAAAGACAAATCCTGTTTCGGTATTGTGATGCCGATGGAAATATTACTCCCGAATCTAATCCTAATGGTTCCATCGAAAACATTGCAGGAGTATGTAATGAGGGTCGGAATGTCTTTGGAATGATGCCGCATCCGGAGCGTGCATCGGATAATGAATTAGGAAATACGGATGGAAAAATCATCCTTGAATCTTTATTAAACGCTGTTTTAAAATTTTAATATCCCATTATGCATCCATTAAAAAGAACCCCTATTAAAGACCTGCTTCATGCCAAGGAATTCAACATTGAGGTGAATGTAAAAGGCTGGGTACGCACCAAGCGTGGCAACAAATCCTTAGCCTTCATTAACCTCAATGATGGCTCTATCATTCATGGAATTCAAGTCGTGGCAGAGCTTGCCAACTTCGATGAGAACATCATTAAATTAATCACTACTGGCTCTTGCATTTCTGTTACGGGCACTTTGGTTCAGAGCCAGGGACAAGGACAGGCTGTAGAAATTCAAGCCAAGAATATTGAAGTTTATGGCACTGCTGATGCCGAAGTTTATCCGCTTCAAAAGAAAGGTCATACCTTGGAATTCCTTAGAGAGATAGCTCATCTTCGCCCACGCACCAATACTTTCGGGGCGGTGCTTCGCATTCGTCATGCGATGTCTTATGCCATTCACAAATATTTTAATGATAATGGTTTTTACAATATTCATTCACCAATTATCACTGGTTCGGATGCCGAAGGTGCGGGTGCTATGTTTCGTGTTACGACGCTTGATGCGATGAATCCTCCCAAGACCAAGGAAGGCGGTATTGATTATGCCGAAGATTTCTTTGGCAAGGAAACCAACCTCACTGTTTCCGGGCAATTGGAGGCAGAGTTGGCGGCATTGGCTCTTACAAAAGTTTATACTTTTGGTCCTACATTTCGAGCAGAGAATTCAAATACTGCAAGGCATCTTGCCGAGTTCTGGATGATAGAGCCGGAGGTTGCTTTCAATGACTTGAATGATAACATGGACCTTGCCGAAGACTTCTTGAAATACCTCATTAATTATGCCCTCACACATTGCATGGATGATTTGGAATTCCTGGAGAAGATGTACGAAAACGAATTGCTTTCCCGTCTGCGTTTTGTGGTGAATGAAAACTTCGAAAGATTGCATTATACCCAAGCTGTCGAGATATTGAAAGAGTGCGGGCATCCCTTTGAATTCCCGGTAGATTGGGGTGCCGACTTGCAATCTGAACATGAGCGTTATTTGGTCGAGAAGCATTTCAAACGCCCTGTCATTCTGACCCATTATCCCAAACAAATCAAAGCCTTCTACATGAAGCAAAGCGAGGATGGCAAGACCGTGAAGGCGATGGATGTTTTATTCCCGGGCATCGGCGAAATCATCGGTGGCTCGCAGCGGGAGGAAGATCATGATAAACTTTTGACTCGCATCCGTGAGATGGGTATTCATGAGAAAGATGTGTGGTGGTATCTCGAAACCCGCAAATATGGCACCTGCCCTCATGCCGGTTTCGGATTGGGCTTCGAGCGACTGATATTATTCGTAACAGGAATGGGAAATATCCGCGATGTGATTCCATTCCCAAGGACTCCGAAGAACGCGGAGTTTTAAATTAAGAGCAAATTACATCATTCCCTCATCAGCAAAACTGAAAAAACTTTTGTCTGTGATGATGATATGATCCAAAACTGGTATTTCCAAAAATTTCCCTGCCTCCTTCAATTGCTTGGTTAATTTGATGTCAGCTTCACTGGGTTTTATATTCCCAGATGGATGATTGTGGCAAAGAATTATTGATGATGCGAGGTGTTGAATTGCTTCTCGAAACAACATTTTCGAATCAACAACAGTTCCTGAGACTCCACCACTGCTTATTTGTTTCTTTTCAATTATCTTATTAGCCCTATTGAGTAACAATATCCAAAATTCCTCATGTGGATGATCTCCCAAAATAGGTTGGAAAATATCAGCCACATCTTTACTTGATGTAATCTTTTCTTTCTTAATTGCCTCCGATTCGCGAGTCCGCCTTCCTAATTCAAGTGCAGCAATTATTTCAATTGCCTTAACCTTTCCCACCCCTTTGAAATCTTTATTATTAGCAATATCAAGCACCGAAAGTTTCGCCAAAGAATTCAGGTTATTCCCAACACTATTCAGAATTTTTTTGGCAACATCAACGGCAGTTTCTTCCGTATTTCCAGAGCCAATGATGATTGCTATTAACTCAGCGTCCGACAAAGATGACTTTCCTTTCCTCAACAATTTCTCTCTTGGACGATCATCTTCTGCCCAGGATTTGATAGTTACATTTTCCAATCTTTTTATTTTAATAAGAAGCAAATAACGGAAAATTCGGGAATAGAGAAATGGTTTTTGTCATTTGATTTATTGGAAATATTAATTGAATTTACATCTAAGTAAGAATTATCTTTTACTAAAGCTAATTCTATTATTATCATTTCACCCGATCAGGATTGTCGGTCAGGAATGCCTTCCAGCCTGTATAAGCCTTGCCACCTTCGACAGCCTTGGCACCCTGGAAATGATGACATACAGCCGCCGCCAAACCATCAGTGGCATCAAGGTCTTTGGGCAATTCGCCAATGTTTAATAAGGTCTGCATCATGCGCGCCACCTGCTCTTTGGAAGCATTGCCATTGCCGGTGATGGACTGCTTGATTTTCTTTGGCGAATATTCAAAGATAGGGATGCCGCGATACAATCCCGCCGCCATCGCAACGCCTTGTGCCCTGCCGAGTTTGAGCATTGATTGGACGTTCTTTCCGAAGAAAGGAGCCTCGATGGCAAGATGATCGGGATGGTAATTATCTATCAGATGCAAGGTCTTCTCGAAGATCGTCTTGAGCTTCATCGCATGGTCGTGGTACTTGCTGAGATGCAGGACCCCGTAGTGAATCAGCTCCATGTTCTTTCCTTTAATAATGATCAAACCATAGCCCATAATAATAGTACCGGGGTCAATGCCGAGGATGATCGTTTCTTTTAATTTTGTAGCCATGAGCTGTGTTTAATAATTCTTAATGAAGGAATAAATATTGAAATCCGGAAGGTCAATGGCAGCTTCTATTTTCTTTTGAAGCTCCTGTTTGTTGACATCATTCATCCTTCTGTTTTGAATGAGATAATAAGCCTTCTCGGCAAGCAGGAAGGCACGTTTGGTATTCATTGCTATGCCCTGATGACGCGCAATTTCATTCAATAACTCTTCGATACCATTGTTGTTGGTAGCAATCGTTTTAATCACCGGAGGCAGCCATGATTTCTCTTTATGAGAATGAACTAACTGCTCCAGATTCTTAACGAATATATCGGCACCCGCACGATCACTTTTATTCACCACAAAGATGTCTGCAATCTCCATGATGCCGGATTTAATGGTTTGAATTTCATCACCCGCTTCAGGGACTAATACCACAATGGTCGTATCAGCAATGCCGGCTATCTCTATCTCGCTTTGCCCGACACCAACGGTTTCTATGATGATGTAATCAAAGTCAGAAGCCTTCATCACATCCAATATCTCAATCACCTTTGCCGACAATCCACCCAACGAACCGCGAGTGGCAATGCTTCGAATGAAGACATAAGGATGTGTAAAATGATTACTCATCCGAAGCCTGTCACCCAACAAAGAACCGAGATTAAAAGGCGAAGTAGGATCAACAGCAAGAATACCGATCTTTTTGTTCTGAAGAAGAAGATTAGTCACCAAAGAATTAATCAAGGTACTCTTGCCAGCCCCCGGAGGACCAGTGATTCCGACTATCGGAATGTTTTTATTTTGCTTTAATCGAAGGAGTAATTCATCGCTGTCATTACTTTCATTCTCGACCATAGAGATATACCTTGCAAGTACCTTTTTATCGCCCTTGGTGAGAGCGTCAAGCATGTTTTGAATGTTATCTTTCATTAAATTCTTTGTGGAATAAGAATGCAAATTACGCAAAGAAATATGAATTGAAATCCCTTACTGAGAAAAAATATAATTTTGGCATCCGAAATAAAAGGGAATGCAAGTTAAATTATCAGTAGTAATTATCACCTTCAACGAAGAGTTGAATATTGGCAGATGCCTTGAATCCATTAAGGAAATTGCTGATGAAGTTATCGTTGTTGATTCTTATTCTACTGATAAAACAGAAGCTATTTGCAAGGCTTATGGAGTCCGTTTTATTCAACATCAATTTGAAGGACATATCGAACAAAAGAACTTTGCATCCACCCAAACTACCTTTCAACATGTTCTAAGTCTTGATGCAGATGAAGCTCTTTCAGAAGAATTAAAACAATCAATAATTAATGCAAAGAATGACTGGAACGCTGATGGATACTCGATGAATCGCCTCACC
Source organism: Bacteroidota bacterium (assembly GCA_013288905.1). Lineage (GTDB taxonomy): Bacteria > Bacteroidota > Bacteroidia > AKYH767-A > JABDAW01 > JABDAW01. The sequence continues at coordinate 38,817 of JABDAW010000003.1, forward strand.
AACTACTGTGGCAAATGGATTCATCATTGTGGCTGGTACCCTGATACCAAGAACAGATTGATGGATAAAACCAAAGGCAAATGGGATGGCGATAATCCCCATGATCAGTTTATAATGACAGAAGGAAACAAGGTAATTCATCTTCAGGGAGATATTCTACACTATAGTTATTATACATTGGATGATCATTATAAACAGGTAGAATATTTCACAAGCATTCTTTCGAAATCACAATTTGCAAAGGGAAAGAAGGCACCTTTATTTATGGTTTATGCAAGCCCTGTGGTAAAGTTTATCAAGTTTTATTTTATTAAGCTTGGAATATTAGATGGTCATGCAGGCTATACTATCAGCCGCATCTCAGCTTATGCAACCCATTTGAAGTATAAGAAACTTCGCCAGCTTTATTTAGATAATAGAAAGAATGCTAAGTAAACTAAAGACCATTATTATCAGTCGTACCGATGGAATTGGCGATGTCATATTGACACTACCTATTTGTGGAATCATCAAGAAATATTATCCCGATACTAAGATTCTTTTTCTTGGAAGAACCTATACCGAACCAATTATTAATTGTTGTGAGCATGTTGATGGATTTATTAATGCAGATGAATTATCTGTTGAACAATTAAAGAAATACAATGCCGATGCGATCATCCATGTCTTCCCAAACAAGCGAATAGCAAGGCTTTCGAAGCAAGCAGGCATTAATTTAAGAATAGGAACTACGAATAGAATCTTCCATTGGACTACAGTAAATAAGCTGGTACGATTGAGCAGAAAGAATTCTTCTCTGCATGAATCACAATTGAATTTCAAGCTCCTTGAACCTTTAGGAATAAACATTATTCCTGACTTAAAAGAGATCTCAAGTTATATAGGATTCACAAAGTTTCATTCCATAGATAAGTACCTAAAATCCCTTAAAGAAAAAGGAAAGCTCAACATCATTCTACATCCAAAAACAAATAATTCAGGAAGAGAATGGAGTATGGAGAATTATAAAGCTTTGATTAATCTATTGCCTTCGGATAAATATAAAATTTTCATTACCGGCAGCAAAGCAGAACAAGATCTCCTCTCAGATTGGATAATGACTCTTCCGGAAAATATTACTGACCTATCGGGGAAATTATCCCTTCCAGAATTTATTTCCTTTATCAAAGAAGCCGATTATTTGGTAGCTACAAGTACAGGTCCTTTGCATATTGCAGCAGCTTGTGGCATTGGGGCTATCGGTATTTATCCACCAATAAAACCTATTAATCCTACTCGTTGGCAGCCCATCGGGAAGAATGCAAAATATTTATGCGTTAATAAAATATGCTCTGTATGTCGCTCAAATCCTCCTCGCTGTCATTGCATCAATGAAATTACTCCGCAGCAAGTTGCAGGGCTTATTCTTTAATAAACAAGATCTTTGAATTATTTTTTTCATAAGAACCATTCCTGGAAATCCTTGATGGTCATTTTGCTTCTTTCTTCCCCTTTAATATCTGAAGCTATGGTGCCTTCTTTCATCAGAATGACGCGACTTCCATAACTTGCCACATCTTTCAAATTATGAGTAATCAGAATAGAAGTCAACTTGAATTCCTTGATAATCTGGTCGGCTTTCTGCATGATTATTTCAGAAGTTTTCGGATCTAATGCCGCAGAAGGTTCATCCAATAAAAGGATTTTGGCATCATCCATCACCGCCATTATTAAGGTCAATGCCTGCCTTTGACCGCCCGACAGAGTTCCAATAGACTGCTCTAATTTATCTTCCAAACCCAAGCCCAGCAATGCAATCCGCTCCCTGACCATTTCTTTAAACTTAGAATTAATACCGATAGAAAGACTCTTCCTTTTGGTTCTGATTGCTGCCAGTCTGAAATTGTCAATGATACTTAATTCAGAAGCAGTGCCTTTAAAAGGATCTTGGAATATCCTTGCAATCCATTTACTTCTTCTGAAATCTTTCCAGTCGGTCACCTCATTACCTTCGATATTAATTTTGCCGCTGTCGGGAATAATTGTCCCGGCAATGGCATTCAATAAAGACGATTTTCCAGAACCATTAGCTCCGACAATAACTATGAATTCTTCATTTGAAATATTTAGATTAATATTTATTAAAGCCCTTACTTCTTGTGGTGTTCCGGCATTAAATGTCTTGGAAATATTGGTTAATTCTATCATCTAATTTGAAACCTTTCTAAGATTCGGAAGACATACAACAATCAATACAATCAATGCTGTAATCAACTTCAATAAATTCGGATCAATGCCTAATGAAAGAACAAATGCAAGGATTAATCTGAAGAATATGGTGCCGATTATCACCCCAAACAATCTCCCTGAAATGCTTTGAATTTTTAATAGGCTCATCAAAGTTTCTCCTATCATTACAGAACCTAATCCAAGGATGATTATACCGATCCCCATATTAATGTCAGCAAAGCCCTGGTATTGCGTGATAAGCGATCCGCTCAAAGCCATCAATCCATTAGAAATCGCCAGTCCGATTATCTTCATTTTGGATGTATCTATGCCCATTGCGCTCACCATTACTTCGGAATTGCCGGTAGCTCTCATAGCAATCCCGAAATCAGTTCTTAAAAGCGAGGAAAGAAACAGTATTAAACAAAAAGTAATAAGCATCAGAATGCTCAACTGACGAGCCACAGTATCTCCAATGAAAGATAGCCAATCATAAATTACAGGGATATTTATCAAAGGAATATTTGATCGTCCCATCAAGGAAAGATTCACGGAATATAGTGCAGTCATCACCAAAATCCCAGCAAGCAAAGCATTTACTTTTAATTTTGTGTGGATGAATCCGGTGATAGACCCAGAAAGAATTCCTGCAACTATGGAGGCAGTTATAGCCACTGGAACAGAGTTATATTTCACCAAGATTATGGCAGAAACCACTCCACCTAAGGTATAACTTCCATCGGTGGTAATATCAGGAATATTAAATATCCTCATAGAAATAAATATCCCGAAACCCAAGGCAACAAAGCCCAATCCAAGCATGACGGCAGCGAGATAAAAATTCATATTTCCAAAATAATTATTGTTTTCTACGAACCGCAAAAGTAGATAATTCATATAAAAGAAGTTTGAAATCAATCATCCTTATTAAATCATCACAGACTAATCCTTTTTATATATTTGCAGCCCTAAAATAAAAACTAATTAATAGATTATAAAATGGGAAGAGCATTTGAATTCAGAAAAGGTCGTAAAATGAAGCGTTGGGACAGGATGGCTAAAGCTTTCACGCGCTTGGGAAAAGAAATTGCAATAGCGGTTAAGTCGGGTGGTCCGGTGCCGGAAACGAATCCTCGTTTGAGGGTGGCAGTGCAGAATGCCAAGGGTGTGAATATGCCCAAAGATAGGATTGAAGCGGCTATCAAGCGTGCTTCATCTAAGGATGAAAAGAATTTTGATGAGATTGTGTACGAAGGTTACGGTCAATATGGTGTGGCGATTCTTGCTGAATGTGCCACCGATAATTCCACCAGAACAGTCGCCAATCTCCGCATGTATTTCTCCAAAGGCAATGGTGCTTTGGGAAAGACCGGTTCATTGGATTTTATCTTTGACAGGAAGGGGGTTTTTACTTTGGCTCCTGATAAGATCAATATTGAAGATATGGAATTGGAATTGATAGATTTTGGTTTGGAAGCTATCGAGCAGGACGACGAGGGTATCTATATTTATACCAAGTTTGAAGACTATGGTGCCATGCAAAAGGCTCTTGAGGAAAGAAATATCAATATCATCAGCCAGGAATTGCAAAGGATTCCGAATACTTTGGTAGAGTTGGATGAAGCCCAGGAAGAAGCGGTCATGAAGCTGGTGGATATGATTGAAGAGGATGATGATGTGCAGGCGGTTTATCACAACATAAAGTAAGTCAATTAGGAATTACGAATTAGGAATTAGGATGTGGGCATGACTCATAATTTATAATTCCTTTCAGCGTTGAATCCTCCATAAATAATTAATTCTATGAATAATATGAAAAGTCTCTTTATTATAGCCATTATGACTGCTTTTGCGGTTACATCATTTGGGGCTAATGACAATAAAATTACTCCCTCTGAAATTAAATCGGTGAAGATATATACCAAAGGAGCGGTCGTTACCAGGAAGGCTACCATCACTGCTGATGCGGGGGCTTCTACTATTGAATTCGACAACCTTTCTTCCAGCATTGACAAGCAGAGCGTTACTGTTACCGGCACCGGTGATGTTACGATATTGAGCGTTCAATATAATTTGAATTATCTGAATGAGGAACAGAAACCGAGGGAGGTAATTGTGCTGGAGGATTCTGTAAAATTCATCAATCATGAATTAGATAAATTAAACAATCTTGATTCGGTTTATGTTGAAGAGAAGAGCATGATTCTTTCCAATAAATCAATTCGTGATGAGCGGGAAGGTGTTACTGCTGATAAATTGACCGATGTTGCAAATTTCTATCGAAGCAGATTATCTGATATTAGTGCGAAACTCCTTGATATTCGCTATGAGCAAGAGCGGTTGAGGAAGGATAAGAGCAGAATAAATGCTCAATTAAAAACCATTAAAACCAACCGCGATAAACCTACCGGAACCATCAATGTCAGCCTGTCTGCGAATACAAGAACTCAAGTTACATTAGAGATTAGTTATCTTGTTCTTGATGCCGGATGGAGCCCTCTTTATGACATTCGGGCGAAGGATATCAGCAGCCCCATTCAATTAAATTACAAAGCAAATGTATTCCAAAATAGCGGCGAAGATTGGAAGAATATTCACATTACATTAAGCACCGGAAATCCAACATTGAGCGGGGAAATGCCTCAATTATATCCCTGGCATTTGAATTTTTATGTGCCAACATATCAACCAAAATATAAGAATCGTGCTTATCATGAGGATGTTAAAACCTTAGCAGGTAAGGAAGAAGCTGATAGCGCTGCTTTAGTTATTAGAGGCGCAAGAAGTGAATCCACAAAATATGTTGTTGATGGAATTGCTGTTACTGGGTATAATAAGGATGAAGCCAAATTACAAGCGATAGAAGTAAATACCAATAACAACCAACTTTCCGTAGATTTCGACATCGCCATTCCCTATTCCGTGCCATCGGATAACAAGGTCTATCTGGTGGATGTGCAGCATTATGAAATGAAGGCGGATTACAGCTACCACGCCATTCCAAAATTAGATAAAGATGCCTTCCTGATTGCACGTGTGACGGGCTGGGAGGCGATGAATCTGCTATCCGGCAATGCCAATATTTTCTTCGAGAATGCCTTCATCGGAGCCTCTTATTTGCAATTAAATAATGCATCCGATACCCTCGACATTTCATTGGGAAGGGACAAGAAAATTTCCATTAACAGAGAGAAGCAAAAAGATTTCACCAAGAGCCAGACCGTGGGCAGCAATATCGTCAAGACGATTGCTTATGAAATCTCGGTAAGGAATAGCAAAGCCGAGGCGATAAATATTACGCTCGACGACCAACTTCCGATCTCTGACAACAAAGATATTTCGGTCAAGATGCTGGAGAATTCCAATGCCGAATTCAACGATAAAACCGGAACGATGACCTGGAAAATGAATGTCGCGCCCTCTGCCACCGAGAAAAGGAAGCTGTCATTCAGCGTGAAATACCCCAAAGATCAGAACGTTCCGAATCTTTAAAAGGCTATTTTGAATCAAATTAAAACGGTGAAAGTTAATATCGTAAGCAAGATTTACTTTATAAATACCTCCGCTGATGCCGTAATTACCTCCGCAAATTCTGTCAATACCTCCGCTGATGGCAAAAATACCTCCGCAATTCCCGTCAATACCTCCGCTGATGCCAAGAATACCTCCGCAATTCCCGTCAATACCTCCGCTGATGCCAAAAATACCTCCGCAATTCCCGTCAATACCCTCCGTTGATGCCGAAAATACCTCCGCTAATTCAATCCAAATAGCATCACATTATTTAAATTCCCTCAATTCCCTTCCCCTTAAAATTCTAAATTTGCCCCTCACAAAATAATAATTATATAATGAAAATATCCAATATCCTTTGTACCCTTGCCGCCATTTTTATCTTGAATAGTTCGAATGCGCAGACTTTTTCTCCGGTCGCGAATGGCACGAATAGCGACATTTATGCCTTAGCGGTTTATAATAGCCAACTATGGATCGGCGGAGAATTCACGGAGTGTTATAGCAGCGACACTATTATCAGCCCGATGCTCACTATTTTTGATGGCAGCAATTTCAACCTTCCCACCGACTCCGGCTGGTCTGGCGGAGGGATTACAAATTTTTTGGTGAACACTACGAATCTGTTTATAGGAGGATATTTTTCGCTTCCTTTTGATTCGATTACCGACATCAACAACCTCGTCAAATATAATGGTACCTGGGGAGACACCGCCTATAGTCTCAACAATACCGTGGATGCGATGATTTATTATAACGGGAATTTGTACGCCGGCGGGGCATTTAATTCTACGGATTCCGGTGCTGTGAATTACATCGCAAAATGGGACTCGGTGAACCATGTTTGGGCGAATGTGACGACAGGCGTGACCAATGGCGAGGTCAGGGCTTTGGAAGTCTTCAATGGCTATCTTTATGCTGCCGGAAACTTCACGCTCATTGACGGTGTTCCCACAAATTATATTGCGAAATGGAATGACACGCTCTGGCAGCCAATCGGGCTGGGGCTGATAGGAAATGTCAATGCCCTGAAAGTCTTTGACACCCTGCTCTATGCCGGAGGAAACTTTATCCTTGCCGGGGCTGATACTTTTAATCATATTGCGGCTATTGATGCCAATAATAATTATTTTAAAGTCGGCTACGGGCATTCCGTAAACGGGCTTGATTCCACTGGAATAGGAAGTGATACACTTGCCGATGTCAGATGTTTTGAAGTCCTGAATGGCAGCTTATACATTGGCGGATATTTTTCTGAAGCCAATGGTGCACCAGGCAATTCGATCATAAATTGGAATGGATCAAATTATATAAGCATGGGTAATGGAATAACTTCGTTTGGCGGCGTCGTATATGCCCTGAAAGGCTGGAATGGAAGCCTGTATATTGGTGGTTCGTTTGACCAAGCCGACAGTATTGCCGCTAATAATATTTGCAAATATGATGCACCGGCAGGAATTAAAAACGTCAGGAATAATATTGCTGTGAGCACCTTTCCAAACCCTGCCAATACGGTTATTAATTTTAATATCATCAATGAGAATAACATATCCGGCATCATTAAATTACTTGATATCAGCGGCAGAGAGATGATACAAGAATCTTTTCATGTTGGTCTGAACAGCCTTGATATCAGCAATTTGGATAATGGAATGTATCTCTATGAAATCATTGGAAATTCTTCCATTTTTCAAGGGAAGATTATTGTTGAGAAATAAGCTGCTGCTATTAACGGTTTAATATTTCTTCAAAGAAATATCCGTTCCGTCAAATACGGCAAAAGAATTCGATTTGAACCATTCGCCAAGATTAATGTAACGGCTGCCTTCATTTAATTTAATGTCCAATGGAAGATGGCGATGCCCGAAAATGAAGTATTCGTAATGCTTTTTCTGAAGGACTTCTTTGCAATAAATCACTAACCATTCTTTGCTCTCGCCAAGGAATTTCTCTTCATGCGCTTCATTAAATATCCGGCTTCTATGCGACCAGTAATTAGCAATCTTCATTCCCAGGTCAGGATGAATGATGGCGAATAACCATTGACAAAATTTATTGGCGAATACCTTCTTCAAAAACTTATAACCATTGTCTCCGGGACCCAATCCATCACCATGCCCGATGAGAAATTTCTTGCCTCCGAATTCTCTTTCTATTGGTTCTTTATGGAGAATAATATTTATTTCTTTTGGGAGATAATCAAAGATCCACATGTCATGATTCCCCGTGAAAAGATGCACCGGAATGCCACTGTCAGTAAGCTCTGCGATCTTTCCTAATATCCTTACATAACCTCGTGGAACAACAGTTTTGTATTCAAACCAGAAGTCAAATAAATCTCCCACAAGAAAGATTTCTTCAGCATCATCCTTAATTTCATCCAACCATTTTACAATCCTCTTTTCGCGTTCAAGGCTTGTTGCATAGTCAGGCGCACCAAGATGAAAGTCGGATGCAAAATATATCTTTTTATTGGTCTCCATTTAATATCAAAAGGATAAATTTTTTATAGCATTTAAAGGATTAATAAGATCAATATTCAAAACAAAACGAATGTTGTCTTTGAAGTCATCTTTCCCATTTGCAACAAGGGCAGTCTCTATATCATTAGAATAAAACAACGGGAAATAAATAACGAAAACTTTCTTTACTAAACATAGAGAAAAACCTCCATCATAAGAAAGTCCGGTAGGATTAAACGCAGCATTAGAATAGCGATAAGTCCCTGCATCAAAAAAGAAATGAATGAAGCTAACAGCCCCGAATAGCGGGATGTCTGTGTTCATTGTCGCCAGCCAATTATTAGTTTGCCCGGCAAAACTCCCCACCTTGAAATCACCATCTCGCATATATATCTGATCGGAAAGAATACCATTATATTCGCTTCTTCCGAGGTAGGTATTATCGAATAAATAATCCTGGTAACCTTGAATGCCGCTCAAGCTAAAAGAAGGATTCAAAAGGGGTGGAGGATTGTAGTGAACGAACTTCCCAGCGAAGAATCGAATGTCAGCACTGGTGCCCTTTTTGTTGTAGGAGATGGAGTAATTAAACTCCCCTGAAACCTTTGAATAACCTGCACCTCCCTCAACATTAATCTTATAAGAATAAGGATCGAATGTTTGATGGTTATTCATGGAATAGGTGGTTTGGAAAATGTGATAAGAAAATGTTCCTTTAACCAATGATGTATCAGAATAATCAAAAGCAGGAATATCTTTAATGATATTAATTTCTCGAATAGAAAGCGTTCTATCAACAGGGCTTCGGGCATTATCTTTCTTGAAATCAAAGGTCAATTCGGGTTGTATTTTGATGTATTTAAAGTCGTGTAAAGTTTGATTGTTTTCATTAACCACCAAATCATTCATGTAGGCATAAGACTTAGCGGCAACACCAAGTTTTATGTTTTGGAATATGCTTTTATCAGGATGCCAAGCATAGGTCACATTGCCTGTGCCTGCAAGGCTTTTCATCGCTGTGGAATACATCGGAACAAAGATATATTCAAGATTCTTTTCAGGGAGAAAAGTATTGTATAATGCAAGACCGGGCATCAATCCATTGTATTTATTAAACCCGACAACAGGTGTCCAATAAAGTTGTGTTCTATCAGGATTCTCAATGCCTCCAAGAAACTTTAATTGAAGGGGTTCGACTTTCTTTAATAATCCATGTGTGCGAATTGTATTATTTCTTCTATTGATTTCAGGAATGATTTCATCGGCATCTATCTTTATTTTATCATAATCCCCGAAAGGAAAATTAATAGTTTGAGTTCCTGCAAAACCCTCGTACCATTGGGTTTTAATGATGGAGTCTTTCTTCATTCCAGATATAGAAAACGGACATATAACATCTCCATTATTCTTAATTGTAATCAAGAAATTGTTATTGGATTTATCTGCTTTTTCTTTACAGATTTTATAATCAATCTTCTTATCTGTTTCTAATAAATCATTGAAGAACCAATCAAGATTCTTTCCAGAAGTCTTCTCAACAACTTGCTTAATATCTTCAGGCATGGGATGTTTATATTTCCAGGTTTCAAAGTATGCCTTCATACATTTATCAAATGTTTCTTCACCAAGATAAGCCATCAAATACTTAAAGATCATGGCTGTCTTCATATAAACTATTGCATCATAATTATAGACAGTATATTCATCCGCAGGTAAATCTATCGGTTGGGTGAGATTCTTTCTTGCCATGATTAGATAAGAAATGTAAGCAAGAGAACGACTATCCAAACTTGAAAGCCCTAAGAAATTCGACAACCAACTTGATGCCTTTTCAATTTCATCTTTTGTCTTGAGAGGATGGACAGTATCCAAGTATCGAAACTCATAAAAGGAATTAATACCTTCATCCATCCAAGCATGTCTTCTTTCATTGGAACCAAGCATTCCATAGAACCAATTATGCCCTACTTCATGCACAATAACATCTTCCAATTCCAAGTCAGAAGAGACAGAACCTATGACTGTTACATTGGGATATTCCATGCCTCCACCAGCACTTAAAGCCCCGTCAACAGCGGTACATTGATGATATGGATAATCTCCATTCCACAAGGAATAATAGTAGATAGCACTGTCAATATAGGGAATAGCTTTTCTCCAATACTTTGAATTATAATTAGTAAATAAAACCCAGGTCGTAACTTTATTATTAGAGTGTGGCAAAGTAATTTCCCCTTTCAAAACATGATAACGTTTATCGGCGAACCAGGCAAAGTCATGCACCTTTTCCTGATGATAATGCAAGGTTTTAGTTTCCTTATCAGATTCAGGGAAGGATGAATCATCGGAATAATATTCAATTGTTTTAGTCTTATCAGCAATGTCCGTCATCCATTTTTCTTCTTGTTCGCCATTGACTAAATCACCTGTGGCGCCTACTACATAGTTCTTTGGCAAAGTAATATTCACATCGAATGTGCCGAACTCTGAATAGAATTCTCCCTGATCTAAATAAGGAATCTGATTCCATCCATTCCTGTCATATACCGCAGGTTTCGGATACCATTGAGAGATTTGATAAGACTGACCGAGATGCCCCATTCTTGAGAACTTCCCAAGAGGAATCTTGACATGGAAAGGTGTTGAAATAGTTATTGTTTCTCCATGCTTCAAGGGCTTATTCAAAATGATTTTGGCAATGTCTATGTTCATGGAATCATATTCCAAATGAACAGACTCTCCATTAACTTTAAAATCTAATTGGTCAATAAAACCCTTATCTTCATCCTTTGCAAAGTACAGGCTGGTATTGCCATTCTCAACCATTTGCTTGCATAATGCAGTAGAATGATCTTTATAGCCATTCGCCCAAAGATGTATGTATATAAAGGATAAAGCATCGGGAGAATTATTAATGTAGTCAAAGGATTCTGTACCATTCAACTCATTCTTTACATCATCAAGAGTTACGCTTATTGTAAATCGTACTTCTTGCTGAAAGTATTCCTTACATAAGGACTTATCAATCCCTATCAGCAAGAAAAATAATAGTATGATGTACGATTTCATATCAAATAAAGAAGCCACGAATGTTACGAATTCTTCTAATTAATTCGTGCCATTCGTGGCTTCTTTTTTTAATAATTATTTATTAAATATTTCATCTAATTTTCTATCAAGGTCCTGTCCTCTCAATGCTTTGCCAATGATGATTCCATTTTTATCCAATAAGAAATTCGTGGGGATAGATGTCACATTATACAACTTCGCAAGGGCGGAATTCCATTGAGACAAATCACTCACTTGTCTCCACTTTAAACCATCTGCCATGATTGCTGATTTCCATTTTTCGGGGTCTTTATCTAATGAAACACCAAGCACTTCAAAGCCTTTATCATGATAGCCTTCATAAGCCTTCACGACATTCGGATTCTCGGCACGACATGGTCCGCACCACGATGCCCAGAAATCTACAAGCACAACTTTGCCTCTGTAAGAAGATAGCTTCACAGGCTTGCCCAGTGGGTCATTGGCTTCAAAGTCAGGAGCTTCCGCGCCAACATTGAGCTTCAACATTCCGACAACTTTATTATGAAAATCTATCACATATTTTGACTTGGGATGGGCAGGATAAAGCGTCTTGTCCAAAGAATTATACAGGGGATAGTCCTGATCAATACTAATGCCGCCAATAGCAGCCATTGCTACCATTGAAGTATTATGATCGGCGATGAATTGACGAGTGAATTTATCCTTTCTTGAATTAATATCAAGATACCTTACTTGCAATGTTTTGGTTAGAGAATCAACATTGATATTCGGTCGTTGGCGATAGTCATCAAAGGTCTTCTGGAGGTCATCAACTTCTTTGTAAAAGGCGGTAAGGTTTGTATTCAAATCACGCAGTAATTCAGAAGTAGGACTTCCTTTGACAGTATAGGTCTTCCCCAATGCCGTGGCATCTCCCGTGATTTCAGGTTTATCCAGCGTATCTACCAAAAGATTAAAAAAGTTGCCTTGATCAATCCTTACCCTAAAATATCCGGCTTCCGTAATCCTTGGTTTGAATGTAAAATTCCCTTTGGCATCAATTATGCAAGAGTCCATAACTGAAGCCGCTTCATTGCCTAAGTCATCGAAATAAATTTTCGTTTGAGGCTTGACATTCGTCAGGGTTCCTTTGACTGGCACGACTTTACCGACATTTGCATTCTGACTGTTACACGCCATTATGGGCATCAATGCCAGCAGAACGATTAATTTTAAATACTTCATTTTATATTACTTTATTTGATTTTATATTCACCGATTTATTATTCAGATTTTCCGCAAAGATAGGGATGTATTATGAATTTTTGGTGCTTTAGAATTGCACCAAAGTGCCAACTGCCTCGCCTTCGACAATTCTCAACAAATTTCCTTTCTGATTCATGTCAAACACTATAATCGGAAGCTTATTTTCATTGCATAGAGTGAAGGCGGTAAGGTCCATAATATTTAATCCCTGTTTATAAACTTCATCGAAAGAGATTGTTTGATACTTCGTCGCTGTCTTGTCCTTTTCAGGGTCGGCAGAATAGATTCCATCCACACGAGTTCCCTTCAATACCACATCAGCTTCAATTTCTATGGCACGCAGGCAAGCTGCCGTATCAGTCGTAAAATAAGGATTTCCAGTGCCTGCACCGAAGATGACCACGCGACCTTTTTCGAGATGACGGATTGCTCGACGCTTGATATAAGGCTCACAAATCTGTTCCATTTTAATGGCAGATTGCAGGCGAGTACTCACATCTATCCGTTCCAAAGCGGACTGCAATGCCATGCTGTTGATCACCGTAGCGAGCATACCCATATAATCTCCTTGCACCCTGTCTATACCCCCTTCTTCTGCCTGAATCCCTCGAAAAATATTCCCGCCACCTATCACGATAGCCACCTGAATACCTTGGTCAACTGCATTCTTGATTTCATTGGAATATTGATTAAGCATATCATGATCAATGCCAAATTGTTTAGACCCCATCAGCGATTCGCCGCTCAATTTCAGTAAGATTCTTTTGTATTTCATCAGGTGGCTTTAGTAATTGTCAAGAGGGCAAAAGTACAAAATAAACAGTAAGACACGAATGCCATTTTCTGCTTTGCAATGAAATGCCTATTATTAGATACTAAAAAAGTCGCAGGAGACATTAAACCCCTACCAGTTTGAACTGCAAAGAGTTTAGTTTGAACTGTGCGGGGACCAGTTTGAGCTGGTAGGTATTTAGTTTGAACTGGTGAGGGACCAATTTGAACTGGGACGGATATATTTTGAACTGGGACGGGTATTATTTGAACTGGAGGTGTACCAGTTTGAACTGGGAGGTGTACCAGTTTGAACTGGGACGGATATTGTTTGAACTGCTGACAAAATTGTTTTAACTGGAAGGTGGATGACTTCATTCTAACGTCAGGCAATAAAAAAACCACGAATCCTATATACGCAGGATTCGTGGTTTACATTTACCTGGAATTCCAGTTTCTATTTTGCCCTTACTGCAATAATCTGACTTTCTCTAACCAGCACACCATGACAGATTTCAGCAACAGAAATATTTTGCATAGAGCCTGAAACAAAATTGCCAATGGTAACATGAGTAAGGTCTGTCGGTTGTGCCCGCACGAAAGCCGTCCTGTC
>JABDAW010000004.1:0-42273 GCA_013288905.1 Bacteroidota bacterium
AAGCGTGCCATTGAGAACCAAGGTATCTCCGGTACAAAGAGATGTTGCATTAGCAGTGATTTGAGCCACGGGATTAGAAAGGACAACGGTAGCTGTGGCGGAGGTAACGATATTACAGGAAGTAACAACACAGGTATAGGAGCCGCTAAGATGAACCCATTGCGTGAGGCTGTTTCCTGATAGCGGACTAAGCCAGTTGATAGTGCTCCCCTGGCTTGCTACAACGCTCAACTGCACCGAGTCTCCCGGACAAAACATGACATCCGGCAAGACCTCAACATAAGGAGTTCCGTACTGATCAACTTCCACATCATTAGTAACCAACTGGCAACCACCGACATCAGAAAACAGACAATAATAATCTCCGGCAGTGGTGGCATAAACGGTATCATCATTCCCGCCAAAAGGACCATTAGGACCTTGCCAATTATAGGTTCCTGTGCCATTACAAATCAACTGAACAGAATCATTAGGGCAGATTAATCCATCTGAAGGAGTCATGGTGATGAGGGGTTGGGGCATGGTTGTAATGGTTATAGTAGCTATAAAACTTTCTTGTGATCTACATCCATAAATATTAGTATCCATTTCATAGTATGAAATTTCATAAACTCCAGTGTGGGTAGCATAAATACTATCGGTTGTTTTCCCTGTATTCCAATGATAGGAAGGCAATCCGCTACCGATTAATAAGATACTATCTCCTGGACAAAGTACCGTATTCCCTGTTATATTTGGGTAGTAAGGAATTAAGGTAGGGACTGGATTAACGATAATATAAATCCGCCTGGTAACAGTGTCTATTGAAACAGGACCGCAAGAAGTTTGTCTTGTAATAATAGCAGTAATTGTGTACCAATTGGTTAATGCCGGATAAAATACATCATCATTTACTTGTGTAAAAGGATTATAAGATAGTACAGGATTTGTTGACCATTGGATGCTTTCAGAATTACCTGCATAAGGGTCATAAGCTAATTGAATAGGATCATAAATTATTTGTCTTAAAGGATCAGAAATAGAATCGAATAAAATCATTTCAAAATAACCGTTGGCACATAAGGAAATCGTATCCTTATGAGAAGTATCATTAGGGCAAATCATCCCTGGAATAATCGGAGTAAGCAAGCTATCAACAACAATCTGAACCTGATTGAAATTAATGCATCCGAAAGAGTCTGTAACTGTAATGCGTATATTCTCTGCATGGGTTACAGTGATCGTAGAATCATTTAGTGGACCACCTTGCCATTGGTACTTGACACTATCTAAATTTCCCGCATTTAATATAACAATAGAATCAGGCTTACATAAAACAATTGCTGTTGTATTAGTAGCATTTATGTTGATATTATGATTATCGGTAATGGTAGGTATTGGGGGATCAGGATGTATAGTTACATAGATAGAATCATGAGAAGTAAAGCATCCATCAGCAGTGGTCATGGTAACACTGTAATATCCTGGAGAATTAACATTGTAAATAACCTCCGAGTTAGATAAAGTTGACCAATTAAAGAGAAGGGAATTATAATAATAGACACAAATGTTAGCATAGGCACTCAAAGTCCCTTCTACACAAAATGAAACAGAATCTATGCGTTGACCTGTTATATAATTCTCATCGATTACAACTCCTTTAAAATCACGATTACACGAGGAATCTGTTCTCCTATATAAATCTAAAGGTTGTCTTGCGGGATCAACAGCCCTTGCAATGAATATATCACTGTTTCCTGATGTGCCTATTTCAACATAATTATTATAACTACTATCTCCGCAATAAGGGATATGCGAACAACCAAAATTGTTAACTCCTGTATTATATCCTAAGAAATGATTTTGTCTCATGGGGAAAAACAAATCTGGTGAATTGAAGCTTCCTGTAATTACTGCATTTTGTGAAGTATCTATCACAATCCCATTACCATAATCATTATCAACACCTCCTATTTGACGCGCCCACTGCCATGCTCCCGCAGCATTCCACTTCGAGACAAAGATGTCGGAATAGCCGACACTGTTGAAGATGCCTTGCCCATAAACATCGGCGTATTTGTTGAGGCGGCATCCGAAATCTCCTATTACATAGAGATTATTGGTGGCATCTATCGCTATGCCATGTGAGGTGAGGGCACCGTCAGAACTGCTGGCTGCATTCCAAAGCAGGTTCCCATTGGCATCATATTTTGCTACAAAGATTCTGTTGAAATAAGGATCATTCAGCGTGAAGTTTGTAGGAGCAGCAAAGAAGATTAAGTTGCCCTGAAAGTCGCCAGTGATGATAGGATTGCCTGCATTATCCAAGACAATTCCTGTAGGAAGGTCTTCGCCGCCGCCACCCGCCCTTCGAAACCATAATTCATTGCCATTGGCATCATATTTTATCAGGAAAATAGCATTGTACATCGGGTTGTCATGAACAAATTCAAAGGTGATGGTATCAGAGAATTGCCCGGTAACATAAATATTCCCAGTGCCATCGGCAGCCACACCCAGCCCGCGATCCACATAAGGTGCCGCACCTTGTTTCACCCAGAGGAAATTACCGTTAGCATCCAATTTCACTGTGAAGACATCTATGCTGCTATCCATACTTATCAAATGATAGGGACCGAAGTTTGCCGAGTCTTTAAACTGCCCGGTAACAATGACATTGCCGCTATTATCAACAGTAATTGCATTCCCAATATCGCTCGCTGCACCACCGCAACTCGCCGCCCAGAGACAGGTTCCGGCACTGTCATATTTCGCAATGAAAACATCCTGAAGACCTTCCGAAGTAACGCTATGCGTCCCGAAGTGCGCCGTTCCATAAAAGAAGCCCGTAATATAACTGTTGCCTTGAGCATCCGCCTTGATGGCAGTGGGTTTGTCGGTGCCTCCGCCGCCCGCTCGTACTGCCCAGATATATTGCCCTGCATGATTTAATTTGGTGATATAAATATCCGTAGAACCCGCCGAACTCAAAGTCGTAGTGCCAAAGGTGGCGGTGGTAGTGAAATATCCTGTGGAATAGGAATTGCCATTGACATCGGTGGAGATGCTGATGCCTTCATCAATCGTGGAACCGCCGGCGCGCTCGACCCAGAAGGTTTGAGCATCACAATTGATAATTGACAATTGACAATTGATAATCAGGAAGAGGATGGTTCTTTTCATCAGCGCAGTATTTGTAATTAAGGCTACAAAATTAGGTAATAATTTATTAACATCAAAATCGAGAAGCAGATTTTGGGGCTTGAAATGTTTAAGTAATTCGATAATAAAAAAGGACATTTTTAATTTATTCCCCAAAATATCTTTCCTCGAATGAAGAATAATGTCCGGAATAATACTGCTGTTTTATTCATGGCAGCTCCCAGAAAAAGGAGCAGCTATTAATAAATCAGCAAAGGAAACAGTATGAAAGAAATAAATACGACCCTAACTTCAATTGGGGTCGTACTTTCTTTAATTGGGGTCGTACTTTCTTCAATTGGGGTCGTACTTTCTTCAATTGGGGTCGTACTTTCTTTAATTGGGGTCGTGCTTTCTTCAATTGGGGTCGTACTTTCTTTAATTGGGGTCGTACTTTCTTCAATTGGGGTCGTACCAACTTCAATTAGTATCATACCAACTGCAATTAGGGTGTGGTTAATGTCTCCGGCGGTCGGATTTTAGGTGTAAAACCCTCTGAAAAGGATAAAATCATCAGTAAATACTCCATTAAATAAGGCACATTTTTTCTATCCTTTTATGACATTCCCCCTTTTCGGGGAATGCAATAAAAGGAAGATTGTCATAATTCCGATGAACCGGAATCATAACTTATAACTCCTTATTTGTGGAATACGCTCTCCATTTCTCCAGCAATTCAAGGAAATCATCGGGCAGATCGCTCTCGAAGAAAACTTTCTTTTTAGTGGAAGGATGGATGAAGCCAAGGGACTTCGCATGAAGAGCCTGGCGGGGTAATATCTTGAAACAATTCTCGATGAATTGCTTGTATTTCGTGAAGGTGGTGCCTTTCAGAATCTTGTCGCCGCCATAAGTGGCATCATTGAATAAAGGGTGTTTCAGGTATTTGAAGTGCGCACGAATCTGGTGCGTCCTGCCGGTCTCCAGCTTGCATTCCACAAGGGTCACATAGCCGAAACGCTCGATGACTTTGTAATGAGTGATGGCTTCTTTGCCGTATTCCCCACCAGGGAAAACCTCCATCACGGTGCGGTCTTTAAGGCTCCTGCCGATGTGCCCGGTAATGGTGCCCTCATCCTCCTTGAAGTCTCCCCAAACCAATGCCTGGTAAGTCCTTTCGATGGTATGATCGAAGAATTCCTTGGCAAGCATCTGCATGGCAAGTTCGGTCTTGGCAATGACCAATAACCCCGAAGTATTTTTATCAATACGATGCACCAAGCCAGGACGGATGCCATGTTCGTTACTTGAAGGCAGGTTCTGGAAATGATACACCAAAGCATTGACCAACGTGCCGGTATAGTTGCCATGCCCGGGATGCACCACCATTCCCGCCTCCTTATTGACGACCACTACCTCATGATCTTCATGCAATATATTCAAAGGAATATTTTCGGGATAAACCTCTGTATCCCTCGGCGGATGCGCCATCACGATAGAGATAATATCGGCAGGACGCACCTTGTAATTAGATTTTACAGGCTTCTCATTCACAAGAATGCTATCAGCCTCGGCAGCATGTTGAATCTTGCTACGCGAAGCATTCTGAATATGATTCATCAGCCACTTATCAATCCTTAAAGGCGACTGCCCTTTATCAACCGTGAACCTGTGATGCTCGAATAATTCCTGGTCTTCCTGATCTGGAAGGTCGTGTTCGTTTTCCATTTATTATTAGTTATGAGTTTTGAATTATGAGCAGTGAAAAACTCATAGTAATTTATTAAGCAACTATTTTGCTTTGATAGAATTTCTTAATCTGCGATTCTTCGTATTCAGAAGGAGTCATGTTTAAAATATCCATCGGCACCATAAACTTTCTTAAGGTTTGAACTTCAGGATTCATGGTCATTTTAGCCCTTTGGAATATATCTTTGTTTTCGAAGTCATCAGAAATAATGATTAAATCCAAATCACTTCCCGGTCGAATTTCTCCTGATAATGCCGAACCAAACAATGCGATTGAGTTCACTTTTAATCCACTTTGAATATAAAGACTTTTGAGATATTGAATGATTTCTTCTACTGTTGCTTTATCCATGATTGTAATTCTTTAGTTTGAGTTAATATATCTATCGTAATTTCTTTCGAATAGGTTGAAAATAGTTTTCTAAGGTCTTCCGGATATCTTGTAGGAATAGAAACTTTATTGAGGGTATTGATGAATTCAAAATCTTCTTCATTCATTTTAAGTTCTAACTTTTCAATAAAATAAATCAGGTTATGTGTTTTGGAAGGAAACTCGCCCGTCATCTTAATTAGCAATCCTTTCAAAGCTTTTTCAAGACTCAAATGACACATAAAAATACAATAAACGTTCCTACCTGAAGTGAGCATATCATTTGCTGTTTCTAAATCATAATCGGATTGAAAATACCATTCTTCATAATCCTTCCACTTTTCCATTTAACGATTGATGATTAGCTTATCGGTAAAGGAAGTCAGCGTCTTGGTATCAGTTACCTTTATCAGATAAAACCCTTCGCTGACGGATGAAATATCAATTTGATTCTGGAAGCCAGCTTGTGAAAGAATCAATCGTTCCTGAGGGTCATATATCTGAACTAATAAATCATTGGCTTGAATATGATCCTGGGAAGTCCAGTTCAGATTGATTTTATCAGAAGCAGGGTTAGGAAAGATAGACAACGAAGATGCTAATTGATTATTTATTTTCTTAATGCCTAAGTCCAGAGAACTCCCGAATACCGGGCGAATCATGATAGTTCCCTGGACAGTCGAAGGGGACCATGCGCTATTCGTATTGATCCATAATTTCGTTGAATCCCAATTGCTGTTTTCATCAAGACCAATGGCTAAAGGATTAGAATTGTCAAACCAATCAATGCCATCAATGAATCCAAAGTAATAAGTTCCTGCCGTCAAGTAGGGAATACTAAAAATGGTATCTTGATTCAGTCCTCTAAAAACATTTACAGTATTAGAATCTAATCTGTAATAAGTAAATCCATTAAGTTCAGTTGAGTCATAATTCGGCAACAATCCTGATTTGACATAGATAAGGTTTCCGGGCTGGCCACCCGCGTCACCCCATATAGCAATACTAAAATCATACTGCCTTGTGTCATATACCAGGTGAGGCCAGAAAATATATACTCCTTCACAAGTATCACTCTTTGTAGTAGTGAATTGCATAGCAATTTCTCCACCGGGAGCATTTACTAATCCTAAACCCCATTCCGCAGTGCCATCATCATAAGCATAAAAGTCCGAGAAACGCTGGACATTCTTGATAGTGTCATTTGATAAAACAGCATCGCCTGCAGTATTTTCAATGTAATGTATCACGGTGAACTCTGCAAAATCTGTATCGCTGACATTCGTTGGAAAAGCGAATGCTGAAGGTGCTCCATTTGCCTTAATAAGAATGAGTGAATCATTACTCATCGCATTAAAACTATATCCGGCATTGCCAGTACCGGGATATATATATATCGGGGTAGGATTACCATATTCATAAATTTGTGAATGGAGGAAGATGACCGGGGAATCTATATAATTATTCCTGATGACTAAAGGATATTGAATAACCATTTGGCTTGCCGTATCTGATGCCTTGTAATGGGTCCAGGGCATCTGACTATAATTCTTCAGGAAAGAAGGTCCCCGATATACAAATGCCATATCAAGCAATGTGGTATCCGATGGGCTTCGATTATTATTCATCACCACATAATCTATATTCCAAATAGCCTCCATTCCAAAGCCTGAAACAAGATTCATGAACCTGAACTGGAAATACGAAGTCCTGAAAGTATCAACAAGGGTGTCGTATGTAAATCCATTAAAATAATAAATCGTATCGTAAACATGAACGAATACCTGCTGAAAATTAGTAGGTGATGAATTACCATCAGCTTCCCAAACAGTAACCCATACGCTGTCTTTATTCATGAATTGAAGAATAAGAGAATCCCCGTCATTAGGAGCAAGTGCTCTTCCGCCTGATTGATAAAAGAAACTTAAATAAATAGTAGAATCGGTGGCATAGGGAGCACTTAAATCAATAGGTCTGGAGGTAAGAGTATCAGCAGGATAATCACCGGAAGGAGCATTCAAATAAGGAACTCCGACGCTATCCAAACCATCAAAAGTCGCAACTCCTATCGTAGGGGGATCAACAGGAAAATCTTCATTGATATATACACTCTTCCCGATCCATTTATTGGAATCAGGATAGACATAACTCGTTGAGAAATCATCAAAGAAAGGCAAGCTCAATGCCGATTGGATATGTTTCTCCTGGTGCACTCGTTCAGGATGATCCTTGGCATATTGCTGAAGAAGGGCATTTCCTGCAATTGGGATTTTTGTTTCTTGAGCGACACTACTCAAGTTCATTAAAACAAGAATCAAGAAAAATGTGCGGGTTAAAAGTTTTATTAATTTCATTTGGTTTTAGGTATTTTAGATAAATTTTGTGTTACGAATAAGTCCACTGATTCGCCCTGACTTATCCTTGTATCTGTTGAGGCTTCCGGCTTCTGTTTATAGACGCGGAATGCTGCTGTATCATTGATTGGAGAATCTGATACTACTACTCCTTTATTTAACGAGGATGCTTTCAATACAAACAAGGCTTCATCTAATGGCAAGCCTATTAACGAAGGGACTTCTACTTTAGTATTTCCCAGCCCGTCGCCCAAAACGAGTGCAATCTCTGAACCTTTTGGGATTTTATCACCAGCTCTTAATAATCTGCCTTTAAAATAGGTATTCAACACCCTATTCTTAGCTAAATCGGGCTCATAAGAAAGAGTTCCTACTTTCAAACCATAGGTTTCCAGAAAAGCCACCACGTAGGGATAAGAATAATCTTCCAAAGAAGGAAACTTCACTTGAGGAGGCACCCTTGCATTCACGGTAATATAAATTGTCCTGTTTTCTTTTACCTTAGCATTTGGAATTGGGTCTTGTTCCAAAACGGAACCCTTTGGTTTTTTGATAACAAATATCGAGTCTGCGATTGCATATTTCAAATGTTTGCCATCAAGGAAATCATCCAATTTATCAAGAGTCATTCCCTTCAAATCAGGGACGGTAATAGATTCCCCATGCTGGGTATAGCTGTCGAGATAATAATAGATGGAAGTCAGCAAACCGAATATCAATACCAGTGCAGCGAGAATATTCAGCAATAGTTTTTTCTTTTGCTTAATAAATTCCCAAACCCTATTCAAGACCTTTTTCATTGGCGGCAAAATTAGGAAATTCAGGGACTATTAGGATATGATTTTGGAGCTATTTATTTCTTTCGATCTTGTTTATAACTTACATGATACTTATTTCACATCCTGCATCAATCGCCTGATTAATGGAGAGAGAACGATCAATAAGACAACAAATACCAAGGCATATATTCCAAGATGAAGGTAACCGTCGGTATAAGAAAATAATTTATCCATTAAGGAGGCATTCTCTTTTGGGGAAGTCATTCCGGCACCTAATATTCCTGCCGCATATTGTCCGTATGCACTTGCCAGGAATAGCATTCCCATCATCACGCCTTGCATGGGTGCGGGGGATAATTTGGTGATGATGGAGAGGCTTATCGGGGATAAACACAACTCTCCAAAAGTTATTACAAAGTAGGCTAATGTGAAGACATCAAGTGAGGTGATTCCTTCTGCATTTGCAAAAAATCTTGTGGCATAAAAGATGAAGAATGCAAGTCCTAAAATCAGGAATCCCAAGCCAAACTTCGTAACCGTATTCGGCTCCATTTTTCTCTTAGCCATCCATAGCCAAACCAAGCCTGTCAAGGGAGCAAAGATGATTACAAACAAGGCATTTGACGCATTGTTCACGCCATTCGGGTCAAGTTTTATTCCAAGCACATGGTCATTCAAATTATTCGCTGCGAAGATGCTTAATGAACCTCCGCTTTGTTCATAAAATGCCCAAAAGAAAATGGAGATAAAGATGAATATCATTCCAGCCAGAATCTTCTTCCGTTCACTGGAATTATATTTCTTTGATTCGATATAAATATAGACCAAAGAACAGGGTCCGATGATGTACATAAACCAGTCTGTAAATTCTGTTTTGGATACCATTATCATGATTAATGGAATGGTGATTAAGGAACCTGCATAGACCAAATATTCATAGAGTTGCGACCGCTTCAAATTCTTGAATCTATGCAGTGGTCGCAAGCCAATGGGACCTAATGTTCTTTGTGTGAAAACGAATGTCAGCAGGCTGATGGTCATCACGATGGCAGCCATTCCGAATGCAAGATTCCATGAATAATTTTTACCGAGCCAGATGCAAATATATCCACCTAATAACGCTCCGATATTGATACCGGAATAAAAAATATAGAAGCCCGCATCGCGCCGGTGGTCGCCATCTTTGTACAAGCTGCCGACCATGGATGATATATTCGGCTTGAAGAATCCGGTGCCGATGATGGAAAAACTTATTCCCAAAAAGAAAAATTCTTTAGGGTCTATTGACAATATCACACTGCCAGTTATCATCAGCAAACCTCCCCAAAACAGTGATTTTCGCAAGCCCAAAATTTTATCTGCAAACAACCCTCCGATGAAGGTGAAGGCATAGACAAATGCCTGTGTTGCGCCATATTGCAAGTTGGCTACATCCTCTTTCATGAGCAATTCCTTGACCAAAAATACCGCCAGCATTCCTCGCATTCCATAAAAGCAAAATCGCTCCCACATTTCGCTCATAAATAAATACCAAAGCTGTTTTGGATACTTGCCTTCAAAGTTTTGAATCTCCTCTATTGTTTGATTTTTATGCATAATTATTATTGTTTAAGGATAGTTTCAGGTAAAAATTTTCATTGGCGAATTCGTCAAAATGCCTCCAAAACCGTTTTATGCCATTGAAGAA
The DNA here is from genome assembly GCA_013288905.1 of Bacteroidota bacterium. Lineage (GTDB taxonomy): Bacteria > Bacteroidota > Bacteroidia > AKYH767-A > JABDAW01 > JABDAW01. Next base: position 10,060 of record JABDAW010000004.1, read on the forward strand.
TTTGTCAATGAAATAAGATGGTTCTCTATTCGTATTGTAGAATTTGTCAATGATGGTTAATAATCGGTTTTTGACACCCTGAAATTTTCGGATGGCACAAAACGGTCGTTGGGAAGCATCCTGAAGTTTCAGGATGGAATGCAACGGTCGTCGGGTATCACCCTGAAGTTTCAGGATGGCAGAAAACGGTCGTCGGGTATCGTCCTGAAGTTTCAGGATGGTAGAAAACGGTCGTCGGGTATCGTCCTGAAATTTCAGGATGGTATAAAACGGTCGTCGGATGTCACCCTGAAGTTTCAGGATGGCATCCGACGGATTTTGAAGGCAATTGCCAGATTTTGGAATTGAATTTTTGAACAATTTCAAAGGTTAGGAATAATTAATTCTTTCAAGAATTACTTAACCCCGTGCATTCTCTTTTCCAGCCATTTATACATGCCGAAAAGAACAAGTGCAGCGGTTCCTGTTAAGGCAATAAATACGCAGAAAAAGGTGAAGAGATTATTGATTTCTATTCCAAGAAAATTGGGTAGAACAGCACCTGGTTTTGCGGCTTCTTCGCCTGCACCGGGAGGGATTAATGCAGATAATGTTCCCGCGAATTTATTGGCGACAGCATTGGCAAGAAACCAAGTTCCCATCAGCAAAGAGGAGAATCTAAGAGGAGCTAATTTTGAGACCATACTTAGACCGATTGGAGACAAACTTAATTCGCCCATGGTATGTAAAATATACAGGGCGACGAGCCACCACATGCTGATTTTTGTTTGCGCATCAACGCCATGAACACCGAAGGCAATGACGACATATCCGATGGCGACGAGTAATAATCCGAATGCCATTTTTAATGGTGAGGAAGGTTCGAGATTGCGCTTCGAGAGCATCCCCCAGAACATGGTGAAGATGGGAGCAAGGACGATAATTCCAAGAGGATTGATGGATTGAAACCAAGAGGCTGGCATCGTCCAACCGCCGATGGTTCGGTTCGTTTGAGCATCTGCAAAGAGTGTCAATGATGCCCCCGCCTGCTCGAAACATGCCCAGAAAAATACCACGAAAAAGGCAAGAATAAAGATGACGGAAATTCTTTGTTTCTCGTCCTTTTCTAATGTCCTGTCACTGAAAATTATCAATGGCATAATGATGATGGCAGAGTAAATAAGGTATCCTATCAAATCTATATGAGCGATGGCATAAGCCTTGCTATCAGTGTTTAATAACGCTTCATCACCGGCAAAGAAACCAACGATTTTTGTGAAATTTAATAGCCCGAAAATTAATGCCACTGCACCAAGAATTGTAAGCCCTGTCTTAGGATCAAGCTTTGCTTTAGGCATCCCGATTGGCGCGCCTTCAGAGGTAACGAGGTATTTATTTTTTAATATTTCAAAAGAAATAGTGCTAATGATCATACCGATACAGGCAGCAAGGAATCCATAACGAAAATCGTGCATATTGCCCGTGTCACCCAAGCTTCCACATATCAATGGAGAGAAGAATGCGCCAAGATTAATGCCCATGTAAAAGATGGTGAAAGCCCCGTCAATCCTGTGATCGCTCTTTGGATAAAGTTGCCCGACCATAGTAGAAATGTTTGGTTTGAAGAAGCCATTACCTATAATAAGGAACGTCAATCCTGCCCACATCATGGAGATGGACGAGGCATTTTGACCTGCTTCAGCGACGGTGCTTCCACTCAAGAACATGAGGAATTGACCGATTGCCATGAGGCATCCTCCGATTAAAATACTGCGGCGATTTCCCCAGAAACGGTCTGCAATATATCCACCCAGCAATGGCGTGAGATAGACCAAACCCGTGTAACTGCCATAGATATTCGATGCCGATGCCTTGTCTATAAACAATGCTTTGGTCATAAATAAAATGAAGATAGCTCTCATTCCATAGTAGCTGAATCGTTCCCACATCTCGGTGAAGAACAAAAGATAGAGACCCTTTGGGTGTCCTTGTTTAACGTTTGAATTTTCCATATTGTCGTTTATATATTTATTTTTGAGGGGACGAAAATAGGAAAAATAATTATGATTCTTTTGAATCGAATGAATCGAGTTTCATAATTCGTTAAAATGATTGCCCATTTTCACCCTAATTTTGTTGAATACTTTTCTTTAAACTTAGGAAAGGAATTTTGTGGATTATATTGAAGATGAATTTATAGTTTTGCATCCTTCATAATCTAAATTGTAATGAGCAAAAAGCAAATCCCCTTTAAACATACAGCAAAGCCAATCAGTCCTATTGATCCTAAAGATTCAAGGAAATTGAAATTAATATTAGGGATAATTATTGCTGCATTTGCTTTCCTGCTTTATGCTCAAAGTATTTCTTTTGATTATGTTCTTGATGACATTACCGTGACAAAAGATAATAAATTCGTTACACAAGGAATCGCTGGGATACCGGAAATTTTAATAACAGACTACTGGTACGGTTATAGCGTTGATTTAAGATGCCCTGAATATCGTCCGGCTTCAGTAGTTATGTTCGCTATTGAGTGGCAATTGTTCCCACATAACTCTCATGTTAACCATTTCATGAATGTATTGTTATTTGCTTTGACATGTCTTATATTATTTCTTGTCCTTTGTAAACTTTTTGACAATCAATCCATCCTGTTTCCCTTTGTTTGCAGCCTCCTTTATGCTGCTCATCCTATTCATACAGAGGTGGTGGATTACATAAAAAGCAGAGATGAAATCCTTTGTTTTCTCTTTGGAATTTCAGCTATTTATTTTGCTTTCAAATATATTTTCTCTAAGTCAAATTTATCCTTGATTCTGTTATTCGTTTTATATTTTCTTTGTTTAAGTTCCAAAGAAACAGGTATTACATTTCTAATTATTATTCCTCTGGCAATATTTTTTTTCACTAAAACAGAACCCAAAAGGATTGGAATAATTTTTTTACTGTTAGCAATAGAAACAACCCTATTCTTATTGATTCGCCATAAGGTCTTGGAAGGTGTGGATTCAAGTATTTTTAATACTCCGATTAATAATACTTTGTTTTCAACAAGAAATTTTATTGAACAAAGAGCAACTGCGTTTTATGTTTTATTGAAGTATGTTTTACTCTTAATTTTTCCTTATTCATTAAGTTCAGAATATGGCTATTTACAAATACCTATTCAGAATCTTAGCAATATTGCTGTAATCATAGCTATTGCCGTTTACTTTGGAATAGGAATTTACGCTGTTATTAATATTCGAAGAAAGAGTGTTGCAGCTTTTGCCATTTTGTTTTATCTTGTTACCTTGGCACCTGTTTCAAATATTTTTATCTTAATCGGAAGTGTGATGGCAGAACGGTTTCTGTACATTCCATCGCTTGGCTTTTGTATTTTACTTACTTATCTTTTATTGCAGATTAAAATCTTTAAAAGCGATAAAAATAATTTCAAAACAGTAAAGGAATTCTTCACGTTGAATTCAAGATTATTCCTGATAGTAATCATCATTACAGGATATTATTCCATCAGGACAATTATTCGGAATGCGGATTGGGAGAATGATGTAACAATATCAAGCAAGGATGTAGTAAGCTCTCCAAACAGCGCAAGAGAGCATAGCAACTGGGGTACGGAAATATTGATGGACTTATATTTTGAGGCAAAGACCCGTGATATTCAAAATGTGATGCTTGACAGTGCCATAGAAGAATTTAATAAAGCGATAAATATTTTTCCGAATAATGATAAAGATTATTTGGAATTAGCCATCGCTTATCAGTATAAAGGGGATTCTATAGATGCTATAAAGAATTATGAAAAGAACTTATTATTTCACAAGAAACCTGCCAAGGATATCTATCGAAATTTAGGAAGATTATATCAGAAAACGGGGCAATACGATAAAGCATTATCCCTTGCCGATACAGCATTGAAATATATTCCTGATTCAAATGTATATAATAACAAAGGTGCGGCTTTGGTAGCATTAGGGCGGTATGAAGAGGCTATCCAGATGTTTCAAAAGGCAATTGATATTAGTGATAAAGATACTGCCGTTTATCAGAATATGGGAAGTGCTTATGGAAATCTTAAGAATTTTCCAAAAGCAGTGGAATGTTTTCTGAAGGCATATAATCTTGATTCAACCGATGCAGATAATGCATACTTTATTGGGGTAACCTATAATAATATGGGTGATCAAATTAAGGCAAAATATTATCTCGAAAAAGCTAATAAACTAAAAGTAGGGCAGGCGAAGTAGGTTGTCGAATATGGAATTCCGATGATGTTGAATTGTACAAAGTTTTGCAGTCCAGGATGGAAAGGCAAGTCAATACTGGTATATCTATATTTTATTAAATTTACACCCTTAATTTAAAACATTTATTATGTCTGATAAAATTAATTGGAAGGAAGCAATGAAGCCGCTTCTAAAAAAGTATAAAGGGAAAAAGCACCCTCTTGATTATGAAAACACATACCAGCTTTTAGTATGTGTAGTCCTTTCGGCACAAGATTCGGATAAGCATATTAATGAGATTTCACCAAAGTTCTTTGAAGCTTATCCAAATCTTGAATCCCTCTCTCGCGCATCTGAGGAGTCGCTTTTTAAATACATTGGCAAAGTAAGAAATTTTGGTAATAAAGCGAAATGGCTTGTAGGTATTGCACAACAATTAAAAAGCGATAAAAATATTCCAAAGACAATGGAAGAATTGACGGCGTTGCCTGGAATTGGAAGGAAATCTGCAAATGTTATCATGCGCGAATCTGATATTCCGGCTGAAGGTGTGATTGTGGATCTTCATGTAGTAAGAGTAGCTCCAAGACTCGGAATAGCTTCTGGAACTGATCCCAAGAAAATAGAAAAACAAATCATGGACGAAATCCCTTCCAATGATTGGGGAGAAATCGGGATGGCGATGTCTTTTTTAGGACGTGAAATTTGCAGACCAACAAATCCAAAGTGCTTAGAATGTCCGATGAATACAGTTTGTGAATATTACAAGGAAAATAATATGAGATAAGGCTATTGATTTATGCTTAACCCCAAGGTACAATCCAGGTTAAAGATAACTCTTTAATAGCGACTTGGAATAAAACAAAAGATGTCTTAAAGCCTTCACCTTCAACTGTCTGATTCTCTCCCCGGAAAGATTCATAATTTCAGATATTTCTTCCAAAGTATGGGTTCTTTTTTCACCACCCACACCAAAGAATAATTGAATGACCAATCGTTCTTTAATATTGAGATGCTTCATAATTCTAGTCAATTCCTTGGCTAATGATTCATTCATTAGGTGTTCATCAGTATTATAAACATCGTCAGCTCTCATAGTATCAAGAAAACTAAACTCTTCACCTTCTTTTAAAGGAGCATCAATTGATACTTGTCTGCCATTAATTCTAAATGCATCTTTTACTTGTGTCTCTGTCAAATCTATAGATTCACACAACTCATCAATGGTCGGTTCTCTTTCAAATTCTTGTTCCAAAATTCGACTTGCACCATAAATTTTATTTATAATACCAATTTGATTTGCAGGAAGGGACACAATGCGACTTTGCCCTTGAATAGCAGTGATGATACATTGTCGGATCCACCAAACAGCATAGGAGATGAACTTGAAACCGCGTGTTTCATCAAACTTTGAGGCAGCCTTGATCAACCCGATATTACCTTCGTTAATCAAGTCAGGCAAAGGGATTCCCTGGTTCTGATATTGTTTGGCAACGGATACCACAAACCTGAGATTGGCACGGGTAAGGGTTTGTAATGCTGTTGCATCGCCAGCCCTAATTTTCTTTGCGAGTTCACTTTCTTCCTCCGCGGTAATCATTCTTTCTTTCTTTGTTGATTTCCTGGAGGTATTTATTCAGTGAAATATTATCTCTTTCTGTAACATTTTTAGAAATCTTTAATGATCTCATATTTTTGTAGTATAGGTTATAATAAGTTTATTTAGCTGTTTGATATTTATTTGCGGATGTAAAATTAAGAATAATAATTGTGAGAAAACTTGGTGAACAAATAATACCATACCATAAAATAATTTCATTGCTCCCAATTATTTATGTGAATGGATGAGTCTTTCTAAGCTTTCATTCATAGCTTCCCAGGTGAAATTGGTGTTGATAAATTGAAAAGCATTTTCCGCAAGGTTATCCGCTTTCTCTTTGTTATCAAGCAATACGATAATGTGAGATACATATTCATTAAGATTTTCAGCTACCAGAATACTTTCATTAGGTATTGCATGAATAGCATTATTTGCGAGCACAGAAGTGATCACAGGGATTTTCATTGCCATTGCCTGCAACAATTTATTCTGAAGCCCAATGCTAATTTGCATTGGTGCAACTAACATCTTAGATTCAGCAAAGCTTTCTCTGATGTCATCAATCCAACCTGCTATAGTAACATTATTAGATTGCAATGCCATGACTTTTGGAGATGGAGTTGCACCGGCAATCAAGATCTTTATATTGGGATGAGTAGGCAATAGTCGTGGAAGAATATCTTCAACAAGATAAACAGCACTATCAATATTAGGTGGATAAGACATGTTTCCACAGAACAAAATATCATATTTCTTTTCTCTAACTAATGGATGGAAATAGCCGGTATCCACTCCATTTGGAATAACTGCAATCTCATTTCTTTTGGGATGATTAATGAAATTCCGATCTTGAACAGAGATAATAGTTTTATACGTAAAATCATCCAATACATCACCTTCATATTTTAAGAGCCGCCTATATTCCATTTTGAATATCGGCTTCAGATAAAATGGTACTTTATTAATTCTTCTTTCAATTCCTTTAGAGAAAACATCCATATAATCAATTAAAGTAGGAACCTCTTTAATTTCTCTGCAATATTCAGCCATTCGGATAAGTTGACAATAGATTAAATCTGGTTTTTGCTTCTTGATTTCATGATCAATAATCTTCCGGATCTTCTTTCCATAAAAATAACCAACCTGCATCGGGAGTTTTGAAAACAAGGCATTACATAGATTATGAAGTAAATTTACTTTAGACAGTTGAATGAACTTTATATGTTTACAATAAGGCTTTAATTCGTCTAATGCCTTGGGATGAAAAGGCTCGTCATTCAGTGCAATCAGTATAATTTCATTATTCTTGGACAGTTGTTTTATCTGATGGAAAGCCCGAAGTTTATCCCCTTTGTCGAGAGGATAAGGAACCCTGGAAAGAAGAACTACAATTTTCATCTGATATAATTTATTAAAGACTATCTGTAATTACAAAATGAGATCAGTATAAAATTGATTAAGCTCTTTGCCTAACGTTTTGTTGTTATGATTTCTCATCACTAATTCCTTAGAATTGTTTCCAATAGATTTGCATAGATCATAGTCTTTAATACAAAGGTCAATCATGCTGATGAAATCTTCCGATGTATCAGCAATGAGAATATTTTTTAGGCTTGAATATGAGATACCTTCAGCTCCTATTGTTGTAGAGATAATGGTTTTTCCTAAAGCCATTCCTTCAATAATCTTAACACGCATCCCGCTGCCTGAAAGCAATGGGACGATCATGATGTCCTTCTCATTCATCCATTTCTTTGCATCCTGGACGGCATCAAAGATATAGAGACCTGGAGTATTACTTTTTAATATTCTTTCAGGCATTCCGCGACCTCCAAGATATAGTTTCAGAGCAGGATATTTCTTGTGAACATCACTCCAAACATTACTAAGGAACCAATCTACAGCTTCGAGATTTGGAAGCCAGTTCATCGAACCTAAATGAAACAACACGGGATAAAGATTATGATGTTCTGCTAAACTAAATTCATCCAAATTTATGCCTATAGGTGTTATATGAATCGGAACATTACATCCCATTTCCTGGAAGTCTTTTTTATCCTCGGGTGTGATAGAAACGATAGCGTCAAGATGATTAATAATATTCATTTCATACTTCCTCAATCTTTTGATTTGGATATTGAGATAGCGTTTCTTAATCCCTGCTTTCATGCCTTCTAACATGCGCTCCCATATTTTAAATTCAATATTATGCGCTCTATAAACCACCTTTGCTTTTGAATGTTTACGAATGGCGGAAATATAAGGTGTCACGAATAGGCTTTCCATCTGTATGATATCAAAGTTTTCCTTTTGGAGCAATGCAATAAGTCCATTCTCAAATTCCTTGGAATAAAACCGTTGTATGTGATAAGATTGACTTGAAAAGAGGTTGATAAAGGCTGATGCAAAACGAATTGTAGTATCAATATCCATTGCACTCCATTGTGTCATCGAAAGTAAATCCGAAGGCAGGTTCTGTAATTCAAAATGATGCTTGGGAGTATTCACAGAAAGAACAAAAACAGCATTTCCTTCTTCGCATAAACATTGAGTAAGAGCAAGCATGGCAATGGATCCACCATTATTAGGGGGATAAGGAATCCGGCTGCACAATTGCAAAATCTTCATCCGGCAAAGTAAAGAATTGCCTGGGTAAGTTTATCAGGTTTATTATTTATTAGAGCTCTTTCATATTTAATCCCTATTTGTCAGATAAAAAGTCCAGAGGGACTACCTTTCCCATTAGTTAGAATTAATTACCAAAAGATCGTCCCTATGAGACTTTATTCTTTTTATAAGCGATTTATTACCAAATAAAGGAATGAAACCTGACAGCAGCGGGGGGTAGCTGTCAGGATTCATCCCCAAAATATGATTTTTGAAGGAAATAAAAAGATTGTTCTTAATTAAAATATAGAAAATGATTGTCGGTTTATATACACCAAAAGAATTTGAAATGGATTCAATCGAAATAGGAACGCAGATGACGCGGATTTTTATGATAAAATATGATTTGTTACTTGAAAGATCATATTTTATCATAAAAATCCGCGTCATCTGCGTTCCTATTAGCATATCTGATTCCATTTTTTATCTTGGTTTAAACAACCCGATAGTCATTATGAATAAAGCATCATCACAAAAATCCCGAAGGGATGGTATTATTATGTCATCCCTTCAGGATTTTGGAATATCTTATAATAACCTATGCTATAATAATAGCATCCCTTCGGGATTTTGGATGCTACTCCTATATGATAGGTATCAATCAGCACTCGAAAGAAGAAAGGGAGGGGAGGAGGGAAGGAATCTATTGTTTAAATATGGAAGGCATGGAATCAAGCTTGTCAATATTTCCATAATCCTTTGTTGTCATTGTTCCATCATAATCCCAATATTTCCAAATCCCAATTTTTTCGCCATTATATCTTATTCCTTGTTCCATAAGTTTTCTTTTATCACAATATGCCCACCAAGTTGATAGACCATAACAAGCCCCTTTATAAACAATACCTTCAGATAGAATAGTATCATTAGGGCAAATTTCTCGACCAAATATAAACTCTCCATTCGTGCTATAATAAGAATCTGCCCCTCCTTGCCAATCCCCTCTTTTTCTACTACTATCCCTAAACAAATGACCTTTTGAAAATAAATGTGCATGGAACCAAATACTATCTTTGTCAAATGTATAGGTAATGCTATCTGCATTGAGATTAGCTTGTTTCAATATCTCTGCTTTGGTATCATTATACCATTCTTGACTATCAATATGCTTCTTGTTACAACCAGTTTGTAGAATAAGAGATAAGAAAGATATACAAAGAATAAAGGTCTTGAATTCCTTCCAGCAATAGGAAAGAAAGATGTTCGGTATTTTATCGGTAGCAGCCAACAGTGTTTTATTTAAGGAGACAAAAGTGCTACTTAGAGAAAGCATCCCAGCCCTGCGCTTTTAAAGCTATTTGGGAGCCGGATGCAGTTATTAGATTAAGCCCTTCGCTCTTGTCAGTAATATGTCCGATGAGGGAAATATCCATAGCATTGCGCACCTTCTCGAAATCAGTAATATTAATGGTGAATAAAAGCTCGTAATCCTCGCCACCACTCAAGGCGCAGACGGTTGGGTCGAGGTTGAATTCCTGGGCAAGATTATAAGTCTGCGGGTCAATGGGAATCTTGTCTTCATAGATGGCGCAACCGACATTGGATTGTTTGCAGAGATGAAACAACTCGCTGGAGAGACCGTCTGAAACATCAATCATAGCAGTGGGTTTCACACCAATGTCTTTTAATAGCTGGATGATTTCCTTCTGGGCTTCGGGCTTTAATTGCTTCTCCAAAACATAATCATTGCCGCCAAGATCAGGTTGGATATTAGGATTCTCAAGGAAGATTCTCTTCTCTCTTTCCAATAATTGAAGTCCGATATAGGCACCGCCAAGGTCGCCGGAAACACAGATCAAATCAGTCTCTTTGGCACCATCACGATAGACTAAATCTTCCTGATTTGCCTCCCCAATGGCAGTAACCGAAATAATGAAACCATGCACCGAAGAAGAGGTATCGCCACCCACCACATCAATGCCATACTTCTCACATGCCAAGGCTACGCCTTCATAAAATTCTTCCACAGCCTCCAATGAAAAGCGATTGCTGATAGCTATGGAAACAGTGATTTGCTTGGGGGTGGCGTTCATGGCATAGATGTCAGAGAGATTGACGGTAACTGCCTTGTATCCCAAATGTTTCAGAGGCACATAACTCAAATCAAAATGGATATTCTCTAATAACATATCAGTACTGACGACAGTCATCTTGCCGCTATTATCAATCACTGCAGCATCATCGTTAATGCCTTTTATTGAAGAGGAATTCCTTAATTTGATAGATTGAGAGATGTAATCTATCAATCCAAACTCCCCGAGTTGACTTAGCTCCGTTCTATTTTGTTTATTCTCAAGCATCGTTATTCGTTAATTGTTATTTGTGTAATCGTTATTCGGAACATTCCTAATTTATAATTCCTAATTCCTAATTGATTTCGTGGGATGTACTGGACTCGAACCAGTGACCCCTGCCTTGTCGAGGCAGTGCTCTAAACCAACTGAGCTAACATCCCTTTTTGATTTTAAGGGTGCAAAGTAAGTCATTCTTTTGGTAATTCAACATAAGTATCTTTGAGAAAGACGTAAAGGTTAGTATTTTAAAGAGGAAAGGAAGACAGGGTAATGCTTTTTAATAGCAAGCTATCGGGTAGAAGTAATTATGAATGGTGAATTATACATTATGAATTGTGATTGAGGATTTATGAGACAGGATGCAAGAACAACCAACCCGATCGCAAGAACAATGCGCCCGGATGCAAGAACAATGAAACAGGATGCAAGAATAACCAATGCGGTTGTTAGAACAATGCGCCCGGATGCGATAACAACTGGCGCGGATGCTTAACTAATGCCCGTGAGTGCTTAAACAATGAAACCGGATGCTTAACCAACCGCCGCGACTGCAAAAACAATCGCTGCGGGTGCTCCACCAACGGACCCGACTGCAAAAACAATCGCCGCGGATGCTCTACCAACGGACCCGGATGCAAGAACAACGAAACAGGATGCTCCACCAACCGCCGCGACTGCAAGAACAACCGCCGCGACTGCTCCACCAAGCAAAAATCCTGAAATGAAAACAGTGATTGTAACTTGTTGATATTCAATTAAAATACCATTTTTTTGAGGGTAAATATCGGGGATTTTTGTGTTTTTTATTTTGTAAATTTTTTCGGTGGGGTTTTCTGGATTTTTTTAGAAATGGTTCTTGAGAAATTTTGGGAAACTTGAAAATTGCGAGATTTTGATTTACTTTAATATATCATCATCTCCATAAGTTTTAGTTACTTTGCACAAATTAAAACTATGGACGAAATAAATATTCGCTGGCAATTGAGGCTTGAGAAATTTGTTGATGCTCTCAAAACTATCGAAGATGTTTTGCCTCGATATAAGGAGATGAATGAACTGGAAAAAGACGGATTGATTCAACGTTTTGAATTCACTTTTGATATTGGATGGAAAGTTATGCAGGACTACCTCAAGAGTGCCGGATACATTGACAAAAAAGGTCCAAGACTGGTTCTTGAGCAGATGGCAAAAGACGGGTTCATTGATCCTTTTATTTGGGCAGATATTTTGGTAGCTCGCAATGACTTCTCTCACACCTACAATCAATCTTTAAGCCGCAGTCATCTTGATAAAATAGTTTATGATTTTGTCCCTGCTTTCATTGAGTTTAAAACCAAAATGCATGAATTGATATGATAACTTATCAGACAAATGAATACGGTTTGCGAGACAAGGATATGGAATTCATGCTTCGTTTGTATGAATCAATGCCTGCTATCGAAAAGGTCATTCTCTATGGCAGCCGTGCCACAGGAGCTTATGAAAAAGGGTCGGATATAGATTTAGCTATCGTGGGACATGAAATTTCAAACAATGATATTTCCAAAATAAATACTCTTTTGGAAAATGACAAGCCATCACTTTTATCCTATAGTGTAATTCACTACGACACAATAAATAACGAAAAACTCAAACATCAGATAGATAAGTTTGGTAAAATTATTTATCAAAAAGATTAGGGTAAATACTGGTGATTTTTTTATTTTTTATTTTGTAAATTTTTTCGGTGGGGTTTTCTTGAATTTTTGGAAATAGTTCTGGAGAAAACATGTTATAGCTCTTTAGACGCAATATGTTTTTATAGATAATAAAATCAATAGGCATAATCTCATTTGTTTTGGTTTGCGTATTTTTGCGACCTATAAAATAAATATGGCTAAAATATCCTTTACGGTTTCGGCAAGAGCAGCAAGGCTTATAGGCAGAGAAAATGTTGCTAACGCAGAAGGTGCAGTAACAGAATTGGTTAAAAATGGATATGACGCTGATGCAAATGTTTCTTTAGTTTATTTTGACAATAAATATTACACACCTCCTGAAGAAATAACTATCTCCGATTTTAAGAAATTAAAGTCAGAGTTAGAGTTAGAAAATGAACCTGAGATTTTTGTTCTGCTTGCAAGTACTTATACAAATGCAAATTTTGGAAAGTATATTCTTAATGATAATATTGACGATGCAAAATGGGAAAGATTGAGTAAATTATTTAAGAGTAGGTGTTCTATTTATATATTTGATAGTGGACATGGAATGACGCAAGAAGTAATACAAAATTATTGGATGACAATTGGAACAGATAATAAAGAAAATAATATTACAAGCGATTTGGGTAGGGTAAAAACCGGAGCTAAGGGTATTGGGAGATTTGCATTAGATCGCCTTGGAGATAAATGTAAAATGATAACAAAAACAACTTTGGGGGAATATTGTGATATTGAAACTAAAAAACTGTTTGAAATTGAAGGATGTATATGGGAGGTTGATTGGAATGAATTTGAAGGTAATCAGAAACCTATTAATGAAGTAAATGCAGAATTACAATTATCCTCCAACGTAAATATTCCCCTGTATTTAAAAGAGGTTATTAATGAGTTTTCTGAATGTGAAAAATTAGTTTCTCATTTTAGTAATAACTCTGGTACGGTTTTGAAAATAACAGGACTTAGAGATGATTGGAACGATACTGCAATTGAAAAAATATACGAAAGCTTAGAAACATTAGCACCTCCACAAGAAGATAATAGTTATAAAGTATTTTTATTAAGTTCGCTTTACAAAAACAAGTATGGAGAAGTTAAACCTCCAATTGTTGAAGACTATGATTATAAATTGTATGCAAAATATAATAAAGATCATACTATTGATTTAACAATTTATAGAAATGAACTCTTATATAGTAAAATTGATAAAGATGTATTCAATTTAGACAGGATGAAAGTTGATCAATTTTTACCTAAAACATTTATTGATGGAAAATATTCTTATAAAAAACATGTTGGGGAACTTTTACCAGGGTTATCTGAATCATTCAAAAAATATAAACTTGACAATATTGGTGAATTCGATTTCTCATTTTATTTTGGAAAATTTGGGGAAGGACCAGATGAACGAGGGACAAGTAAATTTCCATATAAGGGTGTCAATTTAGGAGCAAGAAAAGAGTGGTTTAAAAAATTTGGTGGAATAAAAATTTATAGAGACGGATTTAAAGTAAAACCTTATGGTGAAGCGACTGGAAATTCTTTTGATTGGTTAGGATTAGGTCAACGGAGTTCGCAAAGTCCAACAGTAACTAAAATAGGTTATCATGTTCGACCAAATCAAGTTTATGGTATTATTAATATTTCACGAATAGAAAACTTAGATTTTAGTGATAAATCAAGCAGGGAGGGGATACAAGAAAATCCAGTTTTTCTTGTTTTCAAGGAATTGATAAAAAAAATAATTGAAGAATTTGAGCGAGATAGAAATACAGTGATGATGTCAATTAAAGACATTTTTGATGAAAAAGACAAGGAAGAGATATTAAAGAATAGAGCAGATTTAATTGTTGAAAAAACAAATTCATCAAACAAAGAAGGGGAGTGCGAGGATGAAAAAAGAATATTGGCTCAAGCAGTTATATATTATAAAGATAGAATATCTGCTTTTGAGGAAGAACAAATGCTATTAAGAGTGCTCGCTAGTACAGGATTGATTATTACTTCTTTTGCCCATGAACTTAATAACTTAACAGATAGAATTATTCCAAGAACAGATAAATTAAAGGAAATTCTTATTAAAGTCATTGATAAGATAAAATTAAAGGAATTGCAGGAGTTTGATAATCCGTATACTATTTTAGAAGATTTTAGAAATCAAGATGTGAGATTAAGTAGTTGGTTGGGGTTCTCATTAGCGGCTGTAAGAAAAGATAAACGTGAACTTAAAACAATAGAAATTATAAGTTATACAAAGGAATTAGAAAGATTATGGCATACGACAATGGAAACAAGAGGTATTGAATTTATAATAAATAGAAACATATTTGCTGAATTATACGTTGAAGGAAATCCTATAGACTTTGATGCCATTTTTAATAACCTCATAACAAATTCAATTGATGCATTTAAACGGAAAAAGAAACATAGTCCAATCGCAAGAAAGATTACAATCACCTTCAATTTAGATAAAAATATTAATATTATTTATGAGGACACTGGACCAGGATTGGATGAAGAAATAACTGACCCGAATATGATATTAAGACCATTCTACACAACTAAAAGAAATGATGAGGGTGAAATTACAGGAACTGGGTTAGGAATGTATATTGTAAAAACAGTTATAGATCAATATAATGCGGAATTAGAAATTTCAAATAATCGCCCAGGATTTAAAGCCTTAATCAGGATACCCTCAAAAAGAAATCATGAATAAATATAAAATTGCCTATATAGATGAAGTATCCGAAGATATTAGAGATTTTCAAAGATTTGCGAGCGATATTTTTGATGTTATTCCCATTCTTCCCATTGGTGGTGAAGATGGTTTAGATAAATTGCTCAATAGCATTTTGGAAAACCACATTGATGCAGTTGTCGTTGATCATAATTTAATCGAATTTGATAAAACAGCTACTATCAACTATCTTGGGAATGATGTCGTTAATATGATTCTCGAAAGACTAGAAGGTTTTCCTGTATTTGTTTTGACTTCTTATGATGAGGATGCAATTGATAATAATGAAGATGCTAAGATTGTTTTTGAAAAGAAATTAATGTACGCAAGTAAGGAACAACCTGAGTTATTTGAGTCAGGAATTAAATTCAAAAAACTTATAAATAAGCAAATTGAAAAATATAAAGTGAGGCTTGAAGAAGCTGAAAAAAAAATTATTAGAATTAATAAACCTGAGTAAGGAAAGGCAACTTGATGCATTTGAGGAACAGGAGTTGATAAAATTAGATGGCGAGATAGAAAGATCTTTAGACAAAGAAAGCCAAATACCTGATAAAGTCCGTAAAATGATTGAAGAAGACAAGCTATCGGAATTATTGAACAAGGTGGATGATTTAGCAAAGAAATTAGGCTCAACCAATGAGTGAATTAGTATTTAGAAATATAGCCCCTAAAAGAACTTATGTGTCGAAAGAATTATCGAACTATAGACTTTATAAGGATTTTCTTGCAAAAGATTTCAATAAAAGATGCGGATATACAGATTGTGATCAATTTTGGTTTGGAGGTAAAAGAAATTTTCAAATTGATCATTTCAAACCAAAATCAATACATCCTGAACTTGAGAGGTCATATTCCAACCTAGTTTATTCATGTTCCTATGTAAACCGTGCAAAGAGTAATATTATTGGTGATTTCATTGACCCTTGCGACACTGACTATAACGAACATTTTTACAGAGATAATTTTGGAAACATTTATCCTAAAGACAGTTCAGTACCTGCAAAATATATGTATTTAAAATTAAAACTATATCTAAAAAGATATGGGATTATTTGGACTTTGGAGCAATTAGACAAAACAATGGAAAAATTGATTGATTTGATTGATAAAACTGGGAATGAAGAGGCTAAAGATCTCTTAGTTGAAGTTACAAAAAAGTACAGAGAATATAAGCATTATTTGAGAGCTGAACAATGAAAAACAATAAACTCATAGGCTCCTTTTATACACCAAAAATTATAGCTGATTTTTTGGTGGATTATCTTTCAAAAAAAATGAAAGATGGTAAGTTGTCAATATTAGAACCAAGTTCGGGAGATGGTATTTTTATTCATGCCATATACAATCATAAAACCTTATCGCCCAAAATCAAAAAAGTAGTTGCTGTTGAAAGAGAGGAAATAGAACTAAAGAAAGTTAGAGAAATTACAAAAAGTAAATCTCTTAAAACAATACATTCTGATTTCTTAGATTTTCAAAATGACAACAAACAAAAATTTGATCTTGTGATTGGTAATCCTCCTTACATAAAGAAGAATCATTTGGAGGAAAGTCAAATAAAAATCTGTGAAGATATACATAGAAATGCTTCATTAGCAAATCAAAAAATTAAAAACCTCTGGACAGCATTCTTAGTTCGATGCATTGAGTTCACAGCCAAGGATGGAATTTTAGCTTTCGTTCTTCCATCGGAATTACTTCAGGTTAAATTTGCTGCCGAATTAAGGGAGTTGATTCTTAACGAATTTGAAAGAGTTGAAATCTTTACCTTCAACGAATTACTTTTCAAAGATTGTAAAGGACAAGATACACTATTATTAATTGGAGAACGAAAGTCAAAGAACAAAGGCATTTTCTATTGTAACATTACAGAGCTATCGGAACTTAAAAATGGGAATTTTTCTCTTCTTCAAAATCTTAAATTAAAAGAATCCAAGTGGACACATAGCCACCTTAGTAATGATGAAATTGAACTGCTGGAAAAATTAAAAAACAAAATTAAAACTATTGATTATTATTGTTCTTCAAAAGCTGGTATTGTAACTGCTGCTAATGATTTTTTCATTGTGAATAATGAAACATCTGAAAAATATTCATTGAATGGTTATACAAAGGAAATTATTCAAAAAGGGGTTTTTGTAAATGGCAGTGTAGAAATTACAAGGAACGATTTTAATAAATTAATAAAGGATAATAAACCTACTTATCTTTTGGATTTTACTAAAGGTATTCATAAAGAAGATAAGAGATCAATTAGCCAATATTTTGATATTGGATTAGTAGATGACATTCACACAAGATACAAAACTTCAATTAGAGAAAAATGGTATGTTGTTCCAAACATAGGTAACCCTCCTCAAGGCTTTTTCTTTAAAAGATGTAATGAATACCCTAAACTAATTAAAAATTCTGCAAGGGTATTATCTACTGATAGTGCTTATTGGATTACAATGAGGGATGGTGGCAAAATTGAGGATTTAATCTTTTCATTTTATAATTCATTAACCCTATCATTTGCTGAATTGAATGGACGTTATTATGGCGGTGGAGTTTTAGAATTGACACCAAATGAGTTTAAAGAATTACCAATTCCAACCAAAGCAATTTCAAAGAATAAGTTTGATAGTTACGTTCTTAAGTTTGAAGGCAAACAATCCATAAAAGATATTTGCAAAAAGAACGATGAAGTTATTATAAAGTCAATTGACAAGGATATAGATAAAGACACCATAAATAAATTGTTTTCAATACGGGAAAAGTTGTATTTGAGAAGGATAAAGACAAATTAATTTTTCAATATTATGATACCTGGCAGCCGAAAAGGCAACTTACAGGATTCATTCCTAAATCGTACCTTTCTTAGGTCTTGTAAAAGCAATACCGCTCACTCCTTTATATTCAGCAGTTTTTGGTCCGTAAGCAGAACCTATCACGGCTTTGGCTGCCAGTGCTGTATCTACTACGCCTGTGGTAGCATCATAAAGAATATGGTTTCTGGCGATGCGGGCAGCAGTAACGGCGGGCTGGAGATTTATGACGGCTTGATTTTGTTCGAGCATGACAGCAAGGAGGGTCTGGAGAGCGGTTAATTTCACATCAGATATATTGGTAACATAGATGGAAGTGCCGGCAATAAAGGAAACCAAATCCTGAAAATGATCATAGAGATTGTCAAAAGATTGCTGTGATACAGAGATATAGTTAGGGTCTTCGATGGTAGGGTCTATAGCCACTACCCGCACACTGCGCACTTTTCTTATCAAGGAAGCACATTTTTCTTTTTGAGCAGGAGTAACACCATTAGATGAGGCAAGGGCTTTTGCTATTCTTGTCAAAAGTTTTTTCATACCTGCATTAGTTTCTTTACGGGCTTGTTGAGCAGGAGTATAAGGTCCTAAGGCAGTTCCTACAGCGGCTACAGCATCAAGAGCAGAATTGTATAATATCGTCATTGCTACAACAAACAACATAATATTTGCGGGATTGTATTTTATGCCAAGAGAGAGGCAATACTGAATGACCCGATAGAAGTTTGCTACATTCTTTCCAAGCCCTGTGTCGGAGGTGGAAATCTTTTTAGTTAAAGTTGTCTTGGCGACATTATTAGTTGCTTCTTTGGCAGCTACTTTCTTGGAAGTACCTTTTTGAGTTCCACCTTTTACAGGTGCCGAAACTCTTGATTTAGAAACTTTCTTGGCAGGTGTACTACCTGTAGAAGGCACTGTGGCGGGCTTGTTAGCGTTTTTCTTGGCTTTACGAATTGACATAATTTATGTATTTATTTTGTTTATTTACTATTTTTCAAATTGGCATTATTGCCTTAGCGGGCAAAGACAGCAAATAGTTTTGTTAAAGTCAATATTTCGTTTGTTGATATTTGTTAAATTTAATCCTTTTATGATAACGACCTTTTTTGGGCGGTGCAATAAAAGGATGAAGAAGTTTAATATTCTTGTCGTTATCCAAAACCTTGGACTTTAAACCTTAATGTGCTTCCAGCCAATTATTCCCTGTACCCATCTCCACTTCGATAGGTACAGTCATGGGGATGGCTGATTTCATGCGATGTGCTATGATAGGTTTCACTGCATCCACCTCTTCTTTTGGAACATCAAAGACTAATTCATCATGGACTTGAAGAGTCATCTTTGTCTTGAATCCCCCGTCTTTTAAATCTTTGTGAATATTGATCATCGCTATCTTAATCATATCGGCAGCAGTGCCTTGAATGGGGGCGTTGATAGCATTGCGTTCTGCAAAACCACGAACATTTGCATTGGCAGAATTAATGTCGCGAAGGTAACGACGACGACCCATCATGGTCTCCACAAACCCATGTTCGCGGGCATTGTTGATCGTGCCATCCATGTATTGTTTGATGGTGGGATATTGAGTAAAATAATTATCAATAATGGTTGCGGCTTCTTTACGGGGAATATTCAATCGCTGTGATAATCCGAATGCAGAGATGCCATAGATAATGCCGAAGTTCACCATCTTGGCATTGCGCCGCATCTCGTTCGTGACGGCTTCTACAGCCACATTATAAACCTTAGAAGCGGTGGCAGTATGGATGTCAATCTTATTTTGAAAAGCCTCCAGCATACTTTGATCTTTGCTGAATTCGGCAACGATTCTTAATTCTATTTGGGAATAATCTGATGACAACAAAATCCAACGATCATTCCTTGCCACAAAAGCCTTACGAATCTCTCGACCACGCTCTGTACGGATAGGGATATTCTGTAGATTAGGATTGTTAGAACTCAACCTTCCGGTAGCTGCAACTGCTTGTGCGAAGGAGGTATGGACCCTTCCGGTGCGTGGGTTAATCATCGTGGGCAAAGTGTCCACATAAGTATTCTTGAGCTTCACCAATTCCCGATAATTAAGAACCATATCAACCACAGGATGCTTATGGGCAAGCTTGGATAAAACATCTTCGCCGGTGGCATACTGTTTGGTTTTGGTCATCTTGGCATTCGGGTCAATCTTCAAGACATCAAACAAAACATCGCCTAATTGTTTTGGAGAAGCAATGTTGAACTTCGTGCCGGATGCAGTATAGATTTCCTGTTCTACATCGGCAATATCTTTTTCCAATTCATGAGAGATTTCTTTCAAGACATTCTTATCAATAGCCACGCCTTCAGTCTCCATACTTGCCAGCACCGGAACCAGCGGCATCTCTATCTCCTCAAACAGTTTTGAAACTTTAATATCTTCCATCAAAGGCTTTAAAGAATCTTTAAGCTGCCAAGTAATATCGGCATCTTCTGCGGCATATTCAGAGATGATTTCGATGGGCACGGTTCGCATACTTAGTTGGGTAGCTTTCTTTGCACCAATCAGGTTCTCAATAGGTACCGGAGAATAATTGAGATAGGTCTCTGCAAGGATATTCATGTTGTGCCGAGTATCAGGGTCTATCAGGTAATGCGCCAACATAGTATCGAACATTTTGCCCTTTACGGTGATGTCATACCACTTCAAAATGGTCATATCATATTTGATATTCTGCCCTACCTTTTCTATGCTTTCATCTTCAAATATCTCCTTAAATTCATGAAGAATCTTATGAGCATCCGCATAGGTTTCAGGCATTGGAATATAATAAGCCTCATGCGGCTTGAAGGCGAATGAAAGCCCCACTATCTCGGCATCATTTGCATCAACATTAGTGGTTTCAGTATCGAATGAAATACTCTTTTGTTGCTTTAATTGCGCAATTAAATCCTTCCTCTTTTCGAGAGTATCAATAATGTGATACGTATGCTCGACAGTATTGATTGTTTGAAGAGAGGCATGGCTAATAACCCTTGGAATAACAACTGTTTCCATATCTCCCTCAATCTCTTCTTTAGTGAAGTAATTAGTCTCTGGAGTATCAAATAAGGAACCAGTAATAGAAGATTTCTTACCCAAAGGTTTTGTCTCCTTTGGGGCAACAACTTCACCTCCTTCATCCCCAAATAATCTCTTGCCCAATGTCCTGAATTCCATCTCTGCGAAGATATTCCGAAGCAAATCCTTATCAGGCTCCTCCATGATTAATTTCTCTTCATCAAATTCAACAGGAGCATTGGTAATGATGGTTGCCAGCTTCTTGGAAAGCATTGCCTGGTCTGCGAAGGTGATGACTTTATCCCTTTGCTTATCCTTTAATTGATCAGCATTTGCAATCATATTTTCAATAGAACCGAATTGAGCAATCATCTGTTTGGCAGTCTTCTCACCAAAGCCAGGAATGCCGGGGATATTATCTGCTGCATCACCCCATATTCCCAATAAATCTCTTACCTGATCTACATTCGCAATCTCATATTTCTTCAATACTTCAGGGATGCCAAGAATCTCCAAGTCATTGAATTTACCTGCAGGTTTATAGATGAAAATATGTTCCGAAACCAATTGCGCAAAGTCCTTATCCGGAGTCATCATATAGACCGTGAAACCCTTTTGTTCCGCCTCCTTTGCTAAGGTACCGATGATATCATCTGCCTCATAACCATCCTTCACCACAACAGGTATTCTAAAGCCTCGAATGATGTCTTTAATTATCGGAATAGACAAAGCCAAATCCTCTGGCATAGCTTCCCGATGTCCTTTATAATCTTCAAAGTCAGTATGCCGTTCAGTAGGGGCAGCAGTATCAAATGCCACTGCAATATGAGTAGGCTTTTCCTTCTTTAATAAATCAACAAGGGTGTTCGTAAAGCCAAACACAGCAGAGGTATTGAAGCCTTTGGAATTCACGCGAGGGTTCTTGCTGAATGCAAAGTAGGCACGATATATTAGTGCCATTGCGTCAAGCAGAAAGAGTTTCTTTGGGTGGTCAGGAGTCATAATTCAATTAGGAATTAGGAATTAGGAATTAGGAATTACGAACTTAGGACATTTCCTAATTCGTAATTCGTAATTCCTAATTAGTTCTTCGTTTCCATATTTTGGAAGGTTATCTTGTGTTTCCCTTCATCTTTTATAATAATGAAGGAATAATTCAAAGTCATGGTGCCATATTTCACCTTATAGGTAAGATTTAATGCTGGAACACCTTCTACTTGGTTGCTTTCTTTTGAATCTACAAATTCATAAGAATCAATATTACCAAGGGCATCTTTCATCTTCTGATATTTTTCTGTTTTCTTATCCAATGGTTCACTGTCATTGAAGGTATCCGTGTAATACAGATTCAGGTTCGCATAATTATTGGCTTTTAAATCTGCCAGTAGTTTCTCGACCAGTTCCTTGGCTTTAATAGGATCGGGTTTGTTCAATCCGCATCCGATGCTGAAGGAAATTAAAAGGACAATGATAAAATTTATTCTTTTCATAGCTAATGTATTTTGTTATATTTGTTAATGGTGCAATACTACAAAAAAAATGGTAGAGGTAAGTTATCTAAATTTGTCTGACATAGGATAAAATTCATTTTAAATATCCTGGATCTGAAGATAGTTCGTCGTTTCTTTATAGTTCCGCCGTACATAAAAATAAAATTGAATAATGGAATTGAAATGCCAATTTTTTATCTCCTTTTCCAAAAAAAAATATTTTAAAACAAGTGATAGATGGCACTTATAAGAACCACCGCAAGCAACATGTATAGAACAGTAAGCCCGAACCCAACTTTGATATAATCAATAAATTTGTAGCCACCTGGACCATAGACCATCAGGTTGGTTTGGTATCCGAAAGGGGTCATGAATTCAGCACATCCGGCTAAGGCAACGCAGAGAATAAAGGGTGTCGGGTCAGTCAATCCTAGCTTCGTCATGGTAGCCATCGCTATCGGAAAAGTGATGGCTACAGCAGTCTTGTTGGTGGCAAACATGGCGAGGATATTCGTCATCAGGTAGATGCCCAGAAGGATGGCTGCCGTACTGTGGAATCTCTCGAAGCTGCCTATCAGCCAGCTTGCGAATAATTCGTCGGCTCTGGAATTATGAATCGCCTTGCCGATGGCGAGAGACATGGCGAGGATGAGAAACAGTTCGAGGTCTGCGCTTTGCCTGATTTCATTGAACTTTACGATCTTCAAAGGTACGCACATACAGAGGACTACGACTAATCCGATGAGCAGTATTCCGGGCATCACTTCCAAGGCTGAAAGTACAAAGGAGGCGATGATTCCACCTATCAAGAGGGCTACTTTGAGCTTGTTGTAATTCTTGATTTCTTTTCCGACAGAGATAAAATAGAAGTCGTCAGATGCCTCCGCAATGTCTTTAAAATCTGTACCTGCAAGGAGCAATAATAAATCTCCCGAACGAAGATCAACCTCACCTATCTTTCCTGAAAGCCGCTCCCCATCACGGTTCACGGCGATGATGGCGGCATCATATTTGCCACGGAAATTAGCTTCCCTGATCTTTAATCCTACCAGATTTGAGCGATTCGAGATGACCACTTCCTTTACTTCCATGTACTCTCTTTCGGGCATGATGGAATATTTAGGAAGGGTTAAATCCTTAGGATTATTCATCAAATCAATGATAGTTTCCGTCTCTCCGGCGAATAGTAGGATGTCGTTTTGTTCAATTATTTCTTCGGGTGAAACAGGTGATAGGGTTTCATCTTTCCTGACGATCTCGACTAAGAATAATCCACGAAGGTTACGAAGTTTAGCTTCTTCGATATTCTTCCCGATGAACGAAGAACCGCTTGGAACTTGGGTTTCCACCATGTACTCTCTCGTCTTCTCTTTAAAATCAGACAAGGCATCTTTTCGCGAAGGCAACAATTTACTGCCGATATATAATAGATATAGAATTCCAATAACAGCAATTGGTAATGCAACAGGAGTGAAGGAAAATATCGGCACTCCGGAAGGATGTATCAGTTTGTAATCAGCGAGGACTTTGAAGTTATTACAGTTTGCATTATCAATCGCCAAGCCATTAACGAACATATTTGTCGAAGTTCCTATCAGCGTCATTGCCCCTCCCAGCATGGTGGCATAAGATAAGGGCAGCATTACTTTGGAAGGAGATATTCCTTTCTTCTTTGCCCAATCATAGACATGCGGCATAGCTATGGCAACCACCGGAGTATTATGAAACCAAGGGGCGAGATTAGCAACCGTGAACATCATCCTTACCATGAAACCTTTGTAAGTCAAATCAGGTCGAAACAGCCTGCGTACAATAGCATTCAAAGCATTGGTCTTCTTAATGACATCACTTAATATCAGGAGCAATAGAATGATTATTAATTGTTCGTTTGCCAAGCCACCAATGACATCCTGAAGATTAATTATTCCAAATAAAAACAAGGCGATCACAGCAATAAGAAAGGTAAGCAACGGACGGAATAATTCCCTGTACAAGCCTATAATCAGGAATGTTATGACACAGATAATAATTATTGTCTGGGAATTCATGGTTTAAAATGTGCTTGCAAAATTAAGGAAATAAGGTCATAAGATAAATGGGTTATCTTATCAATGAGATACTTATATCGCGGAGGTATTGACTATATTTCCATCCCTCATCGTCAACTTTCTATCAGCCATATTAGCCAGCTCTTCATTATGCGTAACAATAACAAATGTCTGATTGAATTCTTTCCGAAGCTGAAAGAATAAATTATGTAATTCGGTAGCAGATTTTGTATCAAGATTGCCGGAAGGTTCATCAGCCATGATGACGGTAGGGTTGTTGATTAAGGCTCTGGCAGCGGCAACTCGTTGTTGTTCGCCGCCGGATAATTCCTTTGGCTTATGATACATTCTATCTTTCAAGCCGAGATATTCCAATAATTCCTGTGCTTTCTTTTCAGCCTCTTTCTTCCCGGTATTTCCAATGAAAGCAGGTACACAAACATTCTCCAAAGCAGTGAACTCCGGCAATAGATGATGAAACTGAAAGATGAAACCGATATTCTTATTCCGAAAAGCAGCGAGCTTCTTAGCATTTAATTCACCGACCTTTACAGCATTGATTTCAACAGAGCCGGCATCAGCTTTATCAAGCGTTCCAATGATATGCAGGAGAGTGCTTTTACCTGCACCTGAAGGACCTACTATAGAAACTATCTCACCTGTTTCAATACTAATATCAATACCCTGAAGAACTTTAAGGTCGTTGTAAGATTTAAAAATACCAGTAGCTTTTATCATCCTTGAAAGGTATAGAGGTATAGGGTATAAAGGCATAAGGGTATAAGGTATAAAGATATAAAGTTACAATTCCTTATACCTTTATACCTTATACCCTTATACCCTATACCTTTATACCCCATACCTAATTTCTCTAATCACAATTCTTGACATAAGCACTGATAGCTTCCTCCAAACCCATATCGGCAGCCTTCTTCAAGTCAGCGCAACTCTCTGCTTTTTTATCCATGGCTATCTTCAACAGCCCTCTTTTAGAATAAGCCTCTGCATATTGAGGATTCATTTTAATTGCTTTATCAAAATCTTCCAAAGCATCATCATTTTTATTAATAGACATATAGGAGACACCCCTGTTGAAATACCCTTGTGGGAAGGCTTCTTTATCACCCTTTAAATTCAAACATTTTGTGAAATCAATGATGGCGCTCTCAAATTGTTTCTGCTTATTCATTACCAATCCACGAAAGAAATAAGCATCAGAATAATCTGATTTCAGACTGATTGCTTTGTTCAAGTTAGTGATGGCTTCAGCATATTTAGCGGTCTTGAATAATGAATAACCAAGATTACAATAAGCATCGGTATAGTCAGCTTTTAATTGAATGACCTTCGTCAAATCAACAATTGCGAGACCATACTTCTCTAATTTATTATAGGTCAAACCTCTGTTATAATAAGCATCGGCATAGCTAATATCATAAGTAATAGCTCTGGTAAAATCCTGAATGGCTGCTTCAAAATTATCAATGCTGTAATTGCACAAACCCCTGTTGTAATAAGCCTCTTTGTAAGCAGGCTTTGCAGTAATTGTCTTGTCAAAGTCCGCAATTGCCGCCTCATATTTCCCCATCATAAAATAGGTAAGCCCGCGATTGAAATAAGCATCTGCCCTCTCTCCGCCAATGGTTATCGTCTTGCTGAAATCAAGAACGGCATAATCATATTTCTCTATCTGGTAATATCCCAAACCCCGCTTGTAATAGGCATCTACATAGTTTGGGTTGATTTGAATGGCTCGTGTATAATCAGAAACAGAAGACTCATATTTATTCATTTTATCATATACCAAACCGCGATAATAAATCACCTCAGCGAAGTTTGGATTGAATTCTATAGCCTTGTTATAATCCGAAATAGCAGCATCATATTTTCCTAATTGATAATACGAAAGTCCACGTGTACAATAAGCAAGATATGCATCCGGTTTTTGTTGAATTATCTTGCTGCAAAGGGAGATCGCATTAACAAAATTAGAGTTCTTATATTCTGTAGATGCCTGTGTCATCAAGGCTTCCGGCGATTGCGCTTTTGTTAATATCGCTATTCCCACAACACACAACAATAGGGTAATTATCTTCTTCATTAGTTATTTATTTAAGGGCGCAAATGTAGAAAAATAGAAGTATATTTCTTTTGCCAAATATCCTGTTAATTAAATTTTCCATTACTTTGCAATCTAAATTTTCTCATATTGGACAGACAAGAAAAGAACAGAATATTCCTAAGCATTTATTTACCGGGCATCTTCATCTTATTGCTTTGGGTGATTCATTTATATCAATTCTTCATGGGCAATTTAGATGCTTTCGGATTGCTTCCCCGCAAGACATCCGGGTTGATAGGCATTCTCACAGCGCCCTTAATCCATGCCGACTTCACGCATATCATCTCCAATTCTATTCCATTATATATCTGTCTCGCTCTGCTGTTTTATTCCTATCGAAGCCTCGCATACAAAACCTTTATAATCATCTACCTCGGCAGTGGAATATTAGTCTGGATATTCGCACGACCAAACATTCATATTGGTGCAAGCGGCTTGGTATATGGACTCTTTGGCTTCTTGTTTTTAAGTGGATTGATTCGGAGAAATATCAATCTTCTTGCCATCACCCTGCTTGTCACATTCCTTTATGGAAGCATCGTCTGGGGAATCATGCCGATGGATTTAAAGGTCTCCTGGGAGTCACATTTATTTGGATTGTTGATGGGATTTTTCTGCGCTCTCATCTTTCGGAATCAAGGTCCGCCACCGCCTATAGACCCCTTTGAAGATGAGGAAGATGAGGATGATAATTTATTGCCTCCCAATAATCCCGAAGAACCGCGAGTCATCTATATGTATCGCGAGAATGATCCGAATATTAATTAGCATGCTCATCGTTTTGTTGCAGCACCGCGAGGGCGGATGCTATCACATAACGATGGTAGTTATGAGTTATGAAGTATGAGTTATGAGTTTGTGGGAACTCATAACTCATAACTCATACTTCATAATCCTCAATTCTCAATATCTCCCGTTATAAAAGGGCACTTTATGCCCACTTTAGCCTGCAAAAAGGCGCATTTCCGCACCCGTTTTCCGCACCTATTTGGTGAGGAATTCCTATGCCTGAAAGTATCATTAAAATATATATTAACAATTAAAAATTAAGTAAAATGAAAAAATCAGAATTAGCATTAGCTAAGGTCGCAACCAACCCTGAACTTGAAAGGTTGATCAGTAAAAAAGATGCTGAATTGAAAAATTTGGCTCGTAAAAATGGCAAACATTTTGCCTCTAAAAATCTACCCGCAGCGACAGGGGATTCACTTGAAACCTATGTCGGGGAATTCAAAACCGGATATGAACAAACCGGATCAGATGCGCACCACTTCCTGCAACCAGGCACTCATTTGCCGGAAGGACAAGTTGAAGCGGACCATGCAAAAGCAAAAATCAGACAATTGGAAGATCAGATTTTTCATTTGGAAGAGCAAAACAAACATGATGAGTATGAACTGCACAGCATTGATGGCAAAAGTGTCTGGAATCGCCTCTTTGTTGCCGTGCTCTTTACAGGCATTATCCTGCTCGGGGAAATCGTCTTTAATGCAAAAGCCTTTGAGTTTTCGGGGGACAATATGCTCTTTGCATTGATTTCATCTATTTCGGTTTCCTTCTCGGTCTATGCCTTTTCCCATGTCGTCCCGATTAAGTATCGAAAGATTGAAACACCGGAAAAGAAGCGAATCTACATCTTCATCATTTTGGCAATCATGACGGGATTTTTCTCTGCGCTCGCCGTCCTTCGCTCTCTGCTCTTAGCTCAGGAAAATGTCTCAATCAATCCTGTGTATTTTGTCATTATTAACCTGTTCCTCTTTACCGTTTCGGTCTTTCTCTCGTATTACCTTATGCCGTCATGGGAGGAAATCAAGGGTACATTCCATAACATTAAATTGCATCGTGCTAAAAACAAACGAAAAAAGGAAATAGCTGCGCTGCAAGCCCAAATAGAGGAAATTAAAAAGTATCTCAAAGAATTGGCGCAACAGATTATCCGCATTAATTATTATACTGAATACACGGATAAACGGATTGAAAAAATGTACCATGAATCGGTTGCCATATTTAAAAATGAAAACTTGAGATGTCGCACGGATCGAAAAGTGCCTGACTGTTTTAATCATGTAACTCCGCCAGCGAATATCCATAATCAATTTAACGCAACGAATTACCTAAATAACAAACAGCAATGAAAACAATAATCACCATTATCCTGTTCTTAGTTATTGCTGGACTCTCCCTGACAGTCTATCGGTCAGGGAACTCTACAATAAACGAAGTATCCGTTCTTCGTGATGTAACGGACCGACAACTTTCACAGCCGCAAGCGGGTGAAATAATCCCATTATTTGCCTTGAATTCTCACCTGTGGAATGGAGGGATTTTTCGCTTTGCCAATATTACCGACGTGAGCTATATGCCCGCACAGGAAGTGTGTATCGGCACAGCGAATCAGTGGCTTTCAAATCGGTATGATCGTGAGAAGACCATAAAAGGATTTACTTCCCAAGTAACTCAAATTCTGGCGAATACCCAACACGATTCGATTGGAAAAATGCACTCATCAGTCTATATGCCGATTGCCAGCGAATTAAACCGTTTAAGCCGAAGCAAATCCTCGCGGCGCATCCTCTTGGTGTATTCTGATTTAATGGAGAATGATGTGGATTATTCCTTTTACAACTGCAAAACGCTTTCTCAATTGAAATCAAATTATGCCTTAGCCAGTTTGAAATTCAATCAAATGATGCCCCTGCAAAACCTTGTAGGGATTGAGGTACATTTGCTATATCAGCCGCCTACTGTTGAAAGTGATGGGCAGTACAGAATCGTATCTACCTTTTACCAAAGGTTATTGGAGAGCAAAGGAGCTACCGTGACCATTTCAGCAAATTTTATGCACTAACAAAAAATTAAACAGATGAAAGCAAAGAGTATTTTATGGGGAATATGTAAATTCATATTCAAGCTTTTTCTGTTGCTTTTAAGAGGAACATTTCGGCTTGCCGAAGTGTTCCTTCACGAAGTGAACGACTGGCTGCAAACCATTATCAAATCTATACACTGAATAAAATGATCATGCTAATTCAATTTATCGAATTCATCTTCGGCTTGCTGGAGAGCATACTTAAATTTGCCTTTGAATTTATCTCTGAACTGTTCTCCCAAATCCCTGCTAAAAACCGTGAATTTAACGCTGAATTTGCCTCACAGGGAACCTTGTTATCCAGTAAGAATACAGGCTTTTGCTTGACAGGCAGAAGGAATTTAAGCCTCAAAGATTCCTACCAAAATGCCCTGATCACGGGGGGCACGGGAACGGGCAAATCAAGCGTGATACTGATTCCCTCCCTGTTTACCATGAAGGGTAGTTATATTGTCCACGATCCTTCAGGTGAGCTTTATTTAAAGACTTCGGGCTTCCTATCACAAAAGGGATATGACGTTAAGGTGCTCAATTTTGCCCGTCCTGGGGCTTCTTCGGGATATAACCCGCTTGTAAGGGCAAATTCCTCTTCTGACATCCAAAAAATAGCTTCCTTGTTAATTGCCTGTGGGCTTGGCAAAGCCAAAGACCCGTTCTGGAATATACAGGGTACTTCATTGCTCTCCATGCTTATTTCAATCCTGAAACAACAAGACAAAGAATTTCAGAATTTGTACAATGTCCGGTTGCTCTTAAATGCTCTGGGAGGCAACCCTGAAATGGTAGATAAACTATTCAGCAAACATGCGGACGATATTTTATTTGCCGAATACAAATCGTTCCTTTCCTATGATACCAAAGTAGCACAAGGAATTATTGCCACATGCAAGGCGGCACTCCAATTATTCAGTGATGAATCGGTAGCACAGGTAACCTCGTTTGACAACTTGGATTTTCAGGATTTCAGAAACAAACCTACCGTATTGTATATCCAAAATTCCGTTGCCGATCAAAAGTATTATAGCGTTCTTACCTCACTATTCTTTGAACAGTTCTTCTCGTATGTTCTGGGTCGTTTTCCAAAAGATAAAGAACAAGACATTTTCCTCTTGATTGACGAAGCTTCTTCTCTGAACCTGCCAACACTTCCGCTTGCTGTTGCGAATGTCCGCAAACACCGGAGTGGAATCATGCTGTTGGTGCAGGATTTCAGCCAGTTGATACATCACTACGGCAAGTATGATGCGGACGGAATCAAGTCTAATTGCTTTGCCAAAATGTTCTTTACTGGACAAAGTTTAGAAACATCAAAGGAACTGGAACAAACATTAGGCAAGTACCAGTATGAAGATGCGAAAGGCTCAAAAGTAGTCAGACCTCTTATGACCAATGATGAGATCAGGACAATGGAAAAGAACCGCGCCTTGCTCATTTCTGGGCATCATAAGCCCATTTTTGCCAAGTTACGACCGTATTATAAAAGCCCTTTATTTACGCAATACAGCAAAATCGAACCGCCATTAATGAATAGGGAAGTATCTTTTGAGAATATTCCTTCAATATTATCCACTAACATTCTTTCTTCACATGAGTAAAAAAAATAACAACGCAATGTGGGATTACCTTGAATCCATCGGCATTCTGGAGCATGGGACGGATGAGGAAATTAAGGAAGCAAAAAAGATATATCGCAAAAAATACTTGTTGAAATATAAGCAAACGCAACGGGCGGACAAGCCGGAATTCAATATTAGTTTTTCAGATAAGAATGGGGAATATACAAGAGTAGAATCATCAGCTACAAAACACAATTTGACCGTAACTGCTTTCATTAAAAAAGCCACCCTTGCATACATAGAGAACAAATATGTGGTTCCTAATACACTGCAAATTTCCAAACTGGAACAAGTGCTTTCGGAGTGTCTCAATGAAGTACAGAAGATAGTCAAAACCAAAGAACGGTTTATGTTTGATAGGGAAGATAAATACAAGGCAATTGAAAAGAGAATTGAAAAATTAGAAGTACAAATTGACAGCATCTTTCGGCATCCTCCTTTAGCACAATGATCATAAAA
The DNA here is from genome assembly GCA_013288905.1 of Bacteroidota bacterium. Classification (GTDB taxonomy): domain Bacteria; phylum Bacteroidota; class Bacteroidia; order AKYH767-A; family JABDAW01; genus JABDAW01. Next base: position 41,726 of record JABDAW010000004.1, read on the forward strand.
TACAAGTCATTCAAGAAACCGCAGTTTGGTAATTTATTAAAATATATGACCGATGAAAAGAAACGTCTGTTTGATGGCAAGGGCGGGTCTTTTGCTATTACTCATAACCTTAAAGGATTGAGCATTGATATATGGGAAAAACAATTTTTGGACAATGACAAATTTCGTAATGTCTCAAGAAAAGACAGTATTTATCTTAGCCATGAAATTCTATCTTGGCATAAAGATGATGCAAAAGAATTGACATTGGAAAAAATGCAGGAAATTGCATATGAATACATACAACAAAGAAACCCGAATGGCATGTATGTTGCCATTCCTCACTTCGACAAAGATCATTATCATATTCACATCTGCGCCTCTGGTATTGAATATCGCACGGGCAAGGCACTTCGGCTCTCTAAAGCTGACTTTGGAAATCTTAAAAAGGATATTCAAAACTACCAACTGGAAAAATTCCCTGAACTATCAAAATCGGTTGTCGAGCATGGCAAAAAAGGTAAGGGTCGAATGACTGAAAAAGAGTTTCAAATGAAGCGAAGGGCGGG
>JABDAW010000004.1:42303-43486 GCA_013288905.1 Bacteroidota bacterium
AAAGAAACGCAAAAGGAGTTGCTCACCGGAATGCTTAAAACCTGCTATAAAAAAGCGGAATCGAAAGAAGATTTTTATAACAAACTCAAAGAATGCGGATTGAAAATTTACGAAAGAGGAGGGAAAGTTACTGGTGTTATAATTGATGATATAAAACATAGATTTAAAGGGTTGGGGTACGAACAAAAAAGTCTTGACAGGCTTGATAGATCAGTTAATCCGGGTAAGGAACTGAATGAGATAAGAGGCACTAACAAAGAGGATACAAAAGAAATGAAACAAGATAAATCAAGAGATGAAGAATTACAAGAATTCAGGAATAATGAACAAGAACGATCAGAGGAGTTTGAAGTAGAAGACTAGAAATGTTTTAATTATACAATTTCTTGCTTTCATTTTTGCGAGCAATATTAAAAACATTATCCACTGGCTTGAAATCAAGAACTTTTTTTGTTATATCAATGCTAATACGTTTCTTTTCATTTTCAGAAACACCATGAGCAATAAAAAAGTGAAGATTACTGGGTGCTTCAATACATCTGGCAGTTAATTGTGTTGCATCTTCATAAGTAATAATTCTATCGGCAGACGGAAAAGGATCTTCCATTTTATTTAAAATTGAAATGCCAGGATCATTTCTATAAGCAACGCGCCCGAATCGAATGCAAATACATGAAAGATTTCGTTCATTTGCATATAAATGAGCAACCGCTTCGAGCCATGCTTTTGTTGCACCATACAAGCTTTTGGGGTTTATTGGAGCATCTTCTGAAATATCATATATTCCTTCTTGGTATCCATTGACAGCATTGATGCTACTTGCTAAAACTACCCGTTGGCATTTGAATTCGCTGGCAACTTGTAAAATGTTATAAACACCAACAATGTTATTTGGTAGTAATTGCTCCCATGGTGTTGATTTCGCCACCTTACCTGCAAAGTGGACAACAATATCAATTGGATATTGTTTGAAAATATTTCTTAATGATTCAATGTTGGTAATATCCGCTTGTATAAATGGATGAGGATATGTGAGTTTATTTATAGTATCAGTAACAACAAAATTATATCTATTTTTTAGGTAGGTCTGAAGGCAACCTGACATGAATTTTCCTAAACTACCAGCACTTCCTGTAATAAGAATAGTTTTATCTTGATTGTATTTCATAAGGGATTAGGTTGA
>JABDAW010000005.1 GCA_013288905.1 Bacteroidota bacterium
GAAGACACCTCTCCTTTCTTCCATCGTCATAATTATCTTAGTGTCGTTACTTGTCATTCCCTTTAATGCCTGCAAAAACCCGGGATGCACGGATATGAATGCCTTGAATTATAACAGTACTGCCGATGAGGACGATGGCACTTGTATTTCTTGCCAGACAAAATCTACAGAGGAGCCTAAAAGTAACGGACTTATTGGGGATAATAATTATAATGGTGGCACCAATCCTTATTATGATTCCATAATCGTCCAATATTCTATGTACACCTATTTCATAAGCTATAATAGTCCGAAATGCGGAACCAGCAATTGCTCCGTTACTGTGGTGGCTCATAATTTAGTTGGTAAGACGATCACCTTTAGTGGTAATTTCGCCAGTGGATTGAAAGATACCTTTTTCAATTCCATTACTATCCCACCTTATGGGGAAGCTAATCTGGGTGTTCTTTTTTCTATTCCCAGTACCACTGCATGCAGTAATACTTTTATTAACTTTAATCAATTAGGTTATTTCACCTATCATTAAATCCTGTTTCCAAACCCAATGAAGACACCTGCCTGTTCCTTAATCCCTGCTATTCTTCTAATGTCGTTAGCAGGTCTTCTTTCTGTTGGTTGCAAACAAAAGGGATATGCAGATAACAGTGTCTTAAATAATACCAGCAGCATCGAGGCGAGTGATGACTCCTCGCAGAATTGCCCGACAAGATCCATCAAAGGAGATTCAACTGCAAATTTTTTAATAGATAATAACTATGCCAATGGTACCAATCCTTATTATAAAAAAGATGTCGCCATGATCTATTATACCACTAACTTTATTAGTTATAATAATCCGAAATGCGGCAGCAACTTCTGCACTGTTTCTTTAATGATTCAAAACCTGATTGGCAAGACATTTTCATTCAGCGCCAATTTCAATTATGGCGGCAATGATACGACTATCAAAACCATTACAGTAGAGCCAAACGGGAATACTGACCTCGGAAAAATCTTCGCCATTCATTCCATGTCCAGTTGCGAATCTCCCTTTGTCAGCCTTAATCTCCAGGGCACTATCTCTTATCATTAATAAATTAATACACTTACCATGAAGCCACCTCTCTCCACCGCCCTCCTCACGATTTTTTCAATTATACTATTAACTATTTCCTTATCCGGCTGCAAACAAAAGGGATGTACAGATAAGAATGCTTTGAATTATAATAGTGTCGCGGGGGAGGATGATGGGAGTTGTTTGTATTGCCAAACACAAGTAACCAAGGCTGATACAAATGAATATAGTTTTTTAGATGGTAATTATGATAATGGTAATAATCCTTATTACAATAATTACATCGGTAAAGTTTATTCAGTAACAAGATTTATTAGTTATAATGATATTAAATGTGGAAATAATCTTTGTACTACTTCAGTAATAATTCAAAACTTAATAGGCAGAACATTTTCTTTTAGTGCACGTTTCCAGTTATACGGAATAGACACATTAATCAATAATATTTCAGTGCCTGCCTTTGGGAATATTAATATTGGTAAAACCTTTTCTTTGCCTTCATTAACTAATTGTGGTGCTAATAATGTTGATTTTTTTATATCAGGGACATTTATTTATCATTAATTTATTATACAACTTACCATGAAACCACCACTCTCCACGTCCCTCCTCACCATTACCTTCCTGCTTCTTACTGTCCTTATTCCAAGTGGCTGCAAACAAAAGGGATGTACGGATAAGAATGCTTTGAATTATGATAATGCTGCCGTAGAGAATGACGGGAGTTGTATTTATTGTGAGACCCAGGTAACGACGTTACTTTATTTCAGAACAGATATTTATGATAATAATAGTAACAGTCAATATTATAATGTAGAAATTGTTAGTGCTGCTTTTTCATCAGATAATCTTAGCTACAATTATAAAACATGTGGTACAGATACTTGCCGGGCTTATTTAACAATGGAGAATTTTATTAATAAGACTATTGATTTTGATTGCGAAATCCATTTAGATAGTCCGATGTATTATACTTATACCACACATATTACGATTCCTCCTAATAGTACGCTAAACTTAGGAGAGATTAATTCGGTTCAATCACCTATAAATTGTGGTGCACCGAGTGGATACATTGCGTTAAGAGATACTATTACCTATCATTAATCAAATTATAATATCCTTACGATGAAGCCACTCCATACCGCCGCCCTCCTTGCCATTGCCATAATGACCTTACTTGCCCTGCTCTGCGGAAGCTGCAAACAAAAGGGATGTACAGATAAGAATGCCTATAATTATAATAGCACGGCTGACGAGGATGACGGGACTTGCTTATATTGCAAGACGACTTCTACCCCTTGGGGCTCGACAGAAGAAACTCTTAATGATATGAATTATGATAATGGTAATAATCCTTTTTATAATGACAGTATAGTCCGACTGACTTTTGTTATAACTTCTACAACTTTTAACGACCCACAATGTGGAATTAATTCTCACAATACTTCTTTAATAATTCAAAATTTAACTGCCAAAACCGTTTCTTTTAATGCTGCATTCTCACTAGCGGGTTGCGGTTATGGCTCAAAAATTTATGCAATATCTGTACCACCGAATGGGAGTATTAATCTTGGTTTAATTATTTCAGTTCCAACATCAATATATTGCGGTCCGCCAACAGTAGATTCTACAGTTCCTATAAATTTCACTTACAATTAATCAAACCTTACCATGAAGCCACCCTTCTCCACCGCCCTCCTCGCCATTACCCTCCTGCTTCTTACTATCCTTATTGCAAGTGGCTGCAAACAAAAGGGATGTACGGATAAGAATGCTTTGAATTATAATAGTGCTGTCAATGAAGATGATGGGAGTTGTGTGTATTGCCATACAGAATCAATATTTGAAGGAAATCAATCTTATAATTCGAAAGATTACAATACTTCAAGTCAATATTATAATATGAATGTTGTAAAGTTTACATATACCAATTACTACATATCCTTTAATATTAAACAATGTGGATCTGATTTTTGCAAGACTTCCGTAATTATTCAAAATTTAACAAGTAAAACAATTAATTTTTCTTGTGAATTTAATTTAGTGCCAACTCAGATAGTTACAACTCATAATAATATTACAATATCTCCAAATGAATCAATAAATTTTGGTGTAATTTTTTCCATTCTTTCAACTTCAATTTGTGGTGCGCCTCAAGTTGAAGCCTTTATACTTGGGACTTTCTCTTACCATTAATCAATCCTTATTCCAAACCCCATGAAGCCACCTCAAACTCCCCATGAAAAACCTCCTTTCCCCAACTCCTTATATTATAGCATCGAAAAAAAGGAAAAAAGAAATATTGAATATTGAACAAGGAATTCTAAATGTTGAAGTTGCGCAGCCTTCAGTATTCAGAATTCCTTGTTCAATATTCATTATTCCTTTTACTTATTTGGACCTCCTTCCATTCTTCAAAAAACAGGGCAAGTTCCAACTGGCACTGCCGATATTCTTCAAAAAACAGGGCAAGTGTCACCTGGAAGTACGACTGTTTTTGGAAATACACAGGTACCTCCAGGTGGAAGTACGGCAGTTTTCCAAAAAACTGCCGTACTTTAGTCGGTGTTTTTCAGTGAGTTACGTTTTTGGAGGCAAAAAGGGGTTCTTTTTTAACATTTATTTTGCATCAGGGGCAATATAACATGAGACAACAGAGTTATGGCAGTATATATTCAAATAAATAAATCTTATAAATAAATTAGTATGCAAAGAAAACCACCGGTATCAGATCAGGAAATTTCGGACGGCTTGACAGAGTCGATAGCCCAACAATTTATCACTCCTGCTCTTGAGAAATTCCTGAAAGTATTAACCGAAGCTAACATGAATACCTACGGAGTAAACTTCCCCGCGAAAATCGTCTTGAGAAATAATGCCGAATCTGCCCAGACGAATGCCGTCACTGCCTCCGATATCGCTGAAGCGAAATTAGTGAAACGTATGTCTCATTATTTTGATGTTTTGAATGGTCATATCGAAGATGGAGATTATCTTCCCGGCACCCGTTCGCTCTTCGGTCTGGACATCGCCACCGGCAATCATCCTGTTATGGACACGACCACGAAAGCGATTGCCGTGGCAGGAAGAATAGCCTCCGGAGATGCTCAAATGGTAACGGAAGGAATGACGCAGATAGTAGATTTTTCCGCTGCCAGCATAGCAGCTTTATTGGTAATATTGAATGATAAGATTGGCATTAAGAACCTCGCCAAAAGCGCGCACAATGATGCACTCGGCGTGGTGAATATTATGCGCCCTCTTGCGCTTGCGGCGCTACTTCAGGTTCAGCTGGAAGTAGAAAATAATTATAACCATCTTCCTTTACCTGCCATGCACACCTATACCGTGCTGTGGGGTCTGAAATATGAAACCGCAAAAGAAGAAACAGAAATAAAAGTTATTTGCCTGTTGCCAGGCGGAATATTGAGAGCAGCAGGAGCAGACCTTCGCCTCGGTCCTATTTTGACAGCAGAAGGAAAACCTTCCAAGGAAGGCGTGAAAGGCACGGCAGATGCGGAAGGTGAAGATATTCTCAAGACCACCCAGAAAGATACTCAATATATCAATGCCCGTATTTTGGGTTGCGCCGATGCAGCAGTTCCTGTAATTATTGTTCCTGGAATAGCACAGACCATTACGGTGAATTTTGTAGCCGGGACTTCGAGTTTGTAATTTTTTTTGATTATATTAAACTATTTTAGAAAGGCTCTCCAATGGAAACATTGGGGAGTTTTTTATTACCCAAACTATTTTTAATTTTGAATCCTCTATGGAAAATAAAACACCGTCAGAACTTAATGTAAAATGGAAGCAGCTCCTGGTCTCCCTTGAAGCGCAATTCGGCGAAGAGCCGGACTTACAGACCATACTATTCCTTATCGGCGTGAATGAATTGGGCAAAGGGGCGATGGAATTCACCAAAGGACAGAAGATGGATTTGATGCACATCGCCACCTGTAGTTTGTTGAGCCAATACGGGTATTATCTCTACGAAGGACTTGATACCGACGGCTGGCCCCACTACACCCTGGTCGAGAAACTCCCTCCCCTGAAAATAGGGCAGCAAGAAGACCTGCTGCGCGAGGCTATCCTGAGTTATTTCGATGTATCAGATATAAAGGAATAGGGTATAAAGATATAAAGAATAAAGGTGTGATGTTCCTTATGCCTTTATACCTTTATACCCTATTCCTTTATACCCTTGTCAACGATTAATTCACCCTTACGGTCTGCTCAATAGTTTGACCCACCTGAAGGCTTATTTCGCCCTTGCCGGATTTACCAGTAGTCGTAGCCGAAATGTCAAGCACAGCAGGCAATGGAAAGGTAAAATTGGCTGTTCCAGAACCATCAGAAGTTTGTGTTTGAGAAACATTGGCAGTTACCTGATTATAATTCGTAATGTTTTCTTTGAATAGCGTAACAGTGGCCCCTGCAACAGGGTTTCCAGTCTCATCTATCACATGAATGACAGCTAAACAATCTGTACGCTTTTGACAAGAAGGCATTAAAAGAATCGTGAAGGCTACCAAGGCTACCATGATACTTGCGGTTTTGAAGATTTTCTTATTCATACTCTGAATTTTTTGTTAATATGATTCAATAAACTGAACTTTGAGTTACAAAGTTACAAAAAATTTTATTAACAACCAAATTCTATAAAATGCGAATAGGGTATAAGGGAATATGGAAAATTCATCCATGAACCCTTATACCCTATTTCAAGGATACGATTTAAGTTTAATAAACCCTCACGGTCTGTTCGGTAGTTTGACCCACCTGGAGACTGATCTCACCTTTGCCTGATTTGGTAGTCGTCTTGGCTGTAATGTCCAGCACGGCAGGCAAAGCAAAAGTGTAAGTACACGTTCCTGAACCATCGGAAACCTGCGTCTGGGTGACGTTTGCAGTTACCCCATTATACTGAGTAACGTTGGTTTTGAAGAGCACCACCGTAGCCCCGGCAACAGGATTTCCCGCTGTATCAATCACATGAACCACTGCAACGCAATCGGTATTTTTACTACAGGAAGGAGTCAGGATTACGGTTACAAAAAGACCTATGACCATTAGGCTTAGGAAAGATTTTACTACATACTTTTTCATTATTCTAAGATATTTGTTAATATTGCGACCTGATAATAATATTTCAAGTCCACAAAATTAAGAAAAATTTCGTAAATCAAAAAAGTATTCAAAATGAAAAGTGTAAAATTAATTGTAATTGTAATGATTGTAATCGCCATGAGCCATGTATCTACAGGACAGACTGCGCCTGGAAAACCTAATGCTGCCGCAGCATCAAAAGATCGTTTTGTAATGATCACAACTGACTATGGAAATATCAAAGTAAAGTTGTATAGCGAAACCCCGAAACACAGTGATAACTTTTATGCACTGGCACAAAAAGGGTTTTATGACGGAACTCTTTTCCACCGAGTCATCAAAGGATTTATGATTCAAGGTGGCGACCCGACATCAAAAGGTGCTGCTGCAGGGGTATCCCTTGGCAGTGGTGGTGGAGAATTGGCAAGAATACCAGCCGAGTTTAATCCAAAGTATTTCCACAAGAAAGGAGCTCTTGCTGCTGCTCGTGATGGAAATCCAGAAAAGGCATCAAGCGGTTGTCAGTTTTATATTGTTCAGGGAAAAGTCTATACCGATGCAGAATTAGACGGTATGGAAAAACAAATGGGACATCCATTTTCAGCAGAACAAAGGAAGGCTTATACCACCCTTGGCGGAACACCTTTCCTTGATATGGGTTATACAGTTTTTGGTGAAGTGGTTGAAGGTTTGGATGTATTGGATAAGATAGCAGCAGCCCAAACAGCACCTGGCGACAGACCTGTAAAGGATATTAAGATGACAGTAAAAGTTGTTAATTAGTAAACCAATTAACGATTAACCGTTTCCCTACAAGATGCAGGAAAAAATTAAGAATCTGATTCATGATGTTGAAGGGTTTATTCCTTCGACCGAAGAACAACTGGAAGAATTCCGCTTAAAATACCTAAGTAAAAAAGGAATTCTTTCAGACTTGTTTCTGGAGATGAAAGAAGCCAGCCCCGAACAGAAAAAGGACTTAGGCAAGATTCTTAATGAATTAAAAAATAAAGCGGAAGAGAAGTATGCTTCCTTCAAAGAAAGTTTAGAAGGGAGTAAGTTAGAGGTGGCGACTGACATGGATTTGACCTTACCTTCAAGCTCTTATTTAGGATCACGACATCCCATATCTATTGTCAGGAATGAGATAGTAGAAATCTTCTCAAGGATAGGATTCACCGTCTCTGAAGGACCGGAAATAGAGGATGACTGGCATAATTTCTCTGCACTGAATTTCCCCGAAGAACATCCCGCCAGAGATATGCAGGATACTTTCTTCATCCAAAAGGATCCTGACATTGCTTTAAGGACACATACCTCCTCAGTTCAGGTCAGGGTGATGGAATCTTCACAGCCTCCCATCAGGACTATTTCTCCCGGAAGAGTTTTCAGGAATGAAGCCATCTCTGCACGTGCTCATTGTATATTTCACCAGGTAGAAGGACTCTGCATTGATGAAGATATTTCTTTTGCCGACCTAAAGCAGACTTTGCTTTATTTTGCAAGAGAAATGTTTGGCGAGGATACCAAGATTCGATTGCGCCCATCTTATTTTCCTTTTACCGAGCCTTCGGCTGAGATGGATATTTCATGTACTCTATGTGGCGGCAAGGGCTGCAACATCTGTAAATATACCGGCTGGACAGAGATCATGGGCTGCGGAATGGTTGACCCGAATGTATTGAAGAATTGCCACATCAATCCCTTAATATATACCGGTTTTGCCTTTGGAATGGGAATCGAAAGAATCACAATGTTGAAATATCAGATTAATGACTTGAGAATATATTTTGAGAATGATATACGATTCTTGAGACAATTTTCTGGTATGATTTAGGATAAGGAAAAAAATAATTAATCAAATATATTTAAATAAACTTAATATTAAAAAAAATGAAAAATTTAGTAATCTTAATGGCAGCCATAGTGTTGTTCGCATCATGTGGAAAAGATGGTGCCCCAGGTGCTCAAGGACCTCCTGGAAATGCAAATGTAAACTCTTATGTTTATGATGTAAATTCATGGGTTACAACAGTCAGTCCTCCTTATGAGTGCTATACTGACTTATCGGTACCAGAAATTACAGGTAGTGTTATTTCCGGAGGTACTGTGCAGGTATTTGAAGGGAATGCTTCATCAGGAAGTTCTATCTGGTATGCAATGCCTTATTCATTCCAAGGTACAGAAGTATCTTTTGACATTTCTATTGGAGGTGTTAGAATTTATCGAACTTATGACAGTGGCAACCCTATTACCCCCCCATCAGTTATCGTGGAGTATAAAGTAGTAGTAATTCCTCCAGTTTAGTATTCAATAAAATTAAGCAATAGAGAATGGACAAGAACGATCAGTTATTAGCTCAATTATTATACATCTTTCAATCTTCGGCAATGCAGGGAATGGGAAAGATGAAGAATCCCATGACCGATAAAATCGAAAGAAATATGGAGCAGGCTCAACAATCTATTGATATGCTGGAGATGATTAAGGAAAAGACGAAGGGTAATATTTCTCCTGAATTGGCAAGGATCATGGATAATTTCCTTACCGAATTAAGGCTGAATTATGTTGATGAATTGAACAAAGATAAAATTAATCCCTAAACGCAGGGTCAATAATTAAATTAATAAAAATACTAAACTAAATGGAAACGAATCATAAATCCAACAATGGAAGAAAGGTAGTTATTATAATTATAATAGCTATTCTGCTTGCCGCAAATGGTATCTTGTTGTGGCAATTCTTTACACAAAAAGAACAAATCACAACAATTACGACCGAGAAAAAGACCGTCATTATGGAGCGTGATGAATTGCAGAAACAAAAGGCTGATTTGCAAATGCAACTCGATTCATTAGTGGCAATGAATTCTGAACTTACCGGCAAATTAAAGATCAGTGAGGACTCTCTCGCTGTATTGCAGGCAAGGATAAACAGCCTGCAATATGTTCAAAGTCAATACTCAGATATGAAGTCTCAATTAGAAAAATTGAAAGCCGAGATGAGTTCTAAGATGGGCGAAATGGCAACTTTACAGAAGGAAAATGACGCCTTAAAATCTGATAAGTCTGATCTTACAAATAATCTTAATGACGAAAAATCCAAGGAACAGAAATTAGCTCAAGATAAAGATGCCCTTGCAAGTAAAGTTGCATTGGGATCTGTGATGCGGGCTGATAATTTCAAAGTTTCTGCTGTGAAGTTTTCTAAGAGCGGCAAGGAATCAGCAGTTACCAGTGCCAAGTCCACACAGAAGTTGAAGGTTTGTTTTACTGTGGAAGATAATATGATTGTGGATAAAGGATCCAAAACCATCTATGTCAGAGTGATGGGTCCCGATAACAAATGTATTACCAATAACAGCCAGACCTTTCAATCCGGCAGCCAGAATCTTCCATACAGCACCAACCAGGATATTAATTATTCGAATCAAAAGATTGACCAGTGTATCTATTGGGCAAAAGGCTCTACCTACAAGGCTGGTAAGTATTATTGTGAAGTTTATATTGATGGAAATTTGATTGGCAAAAGCAGTTCAATTGTATTGAAATAAACATCAGAAAATACCATTAACAAAAAAGCCGCTCCAGAAATGAAGCGGCTTTTTTATTGCCAATGAGGATAAACTATAAACTTATGCTTTATACTTAGGTGTCAATTCCCCAGCTACCTTTTCCAAAATAGCAGCAATTTCATCTGACCATTTTCCTTGTTGAAGTGCCGATAAAGTATCCTTGTATTTCGCTTCGAGGAAAGCTAAATATTCTACTTCAAATTCTTTTACTCTCTTCAAAGGAACATCTTTCAATAAACCTTTCGTTCCACAATAAAGAATCGCAATTTGTCTTTCAACAGTCATTGGAGAGAACTGTGCTTGCTTCAGGATTTCAACGTTACGAGAACCCTTGTCAAGAACTGATTTTGTTGCTGCATCCAAGTCAGAACCGAACTTAGAGAATGCCTCTAATTCACGGTATTGAGCTTGATCTAACTTCAAAGTTCCGGCAACTTTCTTCATGGATTTAATCTGTGCATTACCACCAACCCGTGATACAGAAATACCAACATTAATAGCTGGACGAACCCCTGAATTAAACAAGTTTGTTTCCAAGAATATCTGACCGTCAGTGATAGAAATTACATTCGTTGGGATGTATGCAGAAACGTCTCCAGCCTGTGTTTCAATAATTGGAAGAGCCGTCAAAGACCCGCCTCCCTTTACAATCGAACGAATACTTTCCGGAATATCATTCATCATCTGGGCAATCTTATCATTGTTATTCACCTTGGCAGCACGCTCCAAAAGACGGCTGTGAAGATAAAATACATCTCCCGGATAAGCCTCACGACCTGGCGGACGACGCAACAAAAGCGACACCTCACGATAAGCCACCGCTTGCTTCGATAAATCATCATAAACAATCAAAGCCGGTCGACCGGTATCACGAAAGAATTCCCCAATAGCAGCACCTGCAAGCGGCGCATAAAACTGCATCGGAGAAGGATCAGATGCAGAAGCCGCAAGCACCACAGTATAAGGCATTGCGCCATTCTCATCAAGGGTCTTTACGATCTGCGCGATGGTCGAACTCTTCTGTCCGATACCGACATAAATACAGAACACAGGTTGTCCTTTTTCAAAGAATTCTTTCTGATTGATGATGGTATCAATCGCAACGGCAGTTTTACCCGTCTGACGGTCGCCAATGATCAATTCCCGTTGTCCGCGACCAATCGGAATCATCGCATCAATAGCCTTGATTCCAGTCTGCAAAGGTTCATTCACAGGCTGACGATAGATTACTCCGGGAGCCTTCCTTTCGATAGGCATCTCATACGTTTTGCCAGTTATAGGTCCCTTCCCGTCAATCGGAGTGCCCAAGGTGTCAATAACCCTTCCCAGCATGCCTTCGCCCACGTTGATGGAAGCGATTTTGCCGGTACGTTTCACCACATCGCCTTCTTTAATATCATTGGAACTCCCCAATAATACGGCTCCTACATTGTCTTCTTCAAGGTTCAGGGCGATACCTTTCAAGCCGTTTTCAAATTCAATTAATTCGCCGGATTCCACCTTCGACAAGCCATAGATACGGGCGATTCCGTCACCCACCTGCAGCACCGTCCCCACTTCTTCCAGTTGGGCTTCGGTCTTAAATCCTGATAATTGTTCTCGAAGTATTGCCGATACTTCATCGGGTCTTATTTCTGCCATTTGTTATATATATATTATGATTATTTGTTATCTTTTCGGGGTGCAAATATAGAAAAATAGTTTAAGGTTTAAAGTTATTGCTGGACCTCAAACTTTAAACCTATTGATCCTTTTATTGCTGCACACCTGAAAATGTGAATGCGGTCATAAAGGATGAAATAAAAAAATAAATGAAACCCTCCGATGATACCGATATATCGGGTATCATCGGAGGGTTTCATTTATTTTAAAAACATTCAAAAATACTATTGAGGGAATTCCTTTTCAATGATTCTCTTTAATTCAAAATATTGATAGTTATTTATATAATCGAGTAGCTTTATTCCTTAAACCTCAAATAATTCAAAGGGTCATTTATCTCCCTTAAAGTCCGGCTATGATTTTGTTGCCTGGTAAGGAGGATTCCTTTTTCATAACAAACAATCGCTTCCTATTTCATATTTAATTTCTTGCTGTGCGAATAAGACGTGTAAGTCATTCTTATCGTATTGGAGAGGGTTTTCAAAGAGGTATAATTCTTATCCGAATATGATTCATCATCGTCTTGTTGCCCCGCCGCAAAAGCGGACGGCATCACAAGACGATGAAAGAAAAAAATTCCGAATTTGAAACTTTAAACTTCAATTGAAATTTAGAAATCATATCGGGGAAGCTTTCGGCAAAAACTCAAAAATAGGTAAATGTTTCCAATAAGCTTCCTCCAAACCGCCAGATATACATCAATGTACACAATTAGCTTTGGTCAATACCTCAAAAAAAGGTCGATGTTTCGAGGAAGCTTCGCCCAGAAAAACGTTTTTTTGGGCGAAGCTAACTCGAAATTGGGTTTATATTTATTTCGAATTCCGATAGAGACATGCATAAATAGTTTATCAAATAAATAATAAACCATCTATTCATGTGTATATATTTATTTTTTAAATCAACAAAACATCTATTCATGTATATATGGAATAATCGCCTATTTTCTGACTAAGCCCTCCAAAATCTGTTGGGAATATTTTTTCATTTCCAAGAAACCTTCCTATATATGTTGTCTATATTTTATCCCACCCAAATCCCATTTCCCCACCCTTTCCTACTTTTGCCACAAAAAAAATGAAGATGGTTAATGATTATTTGGGATGAAAAAAGATAAAGCAGAAGTTACGGACTTCAAAATCTATGTGAAGGATAACTATAAAGCAATGGTTCAGAAAATTGAAGAATTTGAACCTTCTTTAACAATCGAAACTTGGAAAGGGAACTCTTTTAAACATTCAAAGTTTAATGAATCAGAATTCAATACATATTTATCGGAATTAATACAAAAGAACTTTAAAGGATTGTATGCATACTTCGTAGAAGGCACTTGTATTTATATTGGCAAATCAAAAGATATAAAAGGACGGTTATTGAAGCATTATCAAGCTTCCCAAAATCCTAAAAATTGGACAAGAGGAGAAAAACATATAGAATTATTTAGCAAGCATTACGAGGATACATTAACTGTTTATTGGATTCCTTTAGATGATGAAAAGGAAGAGCTAGGTGAAGAACTAAGAAAGTATCTTGAAAATATTTTACACCTAATATACAAACCGACTTTTATTTTAATAAAAAAGGTTAAGCACGAATGAACCTTAAACCTTAGACTTCAAACCTTAAACTGTTGAGTGCCTCATTAATCTCCCTCAAAGTCCGGCTATGATTTTGTTTCTTAGAAAGGAGGATTCCTTTTTCATAACAGGCAATCGCTTCCTCTTTCTTGATTAATTTCTCATATAATTTCCCGCAATGGTAATAGGTAGGGAGGTAATCCTCATGGTCATGCAGGAGGTTTTCAAAGATGGTTAAGGCATCCGAATCTTGTTCCATTTTAAGATATTCCAATGCCAGGGAATACTGTAGGAATGGGTCATTTGGCTCCTCTTTGAGGAAAGATTTCAGTTGCTCGATACGGTCAGTATTCATAATATAAAATAGGAACGCAGATAACGCAGATTATTATGATTAGGTATGATTTCATCAAGAAAAAATCATACCTTTTCATAACAATCTGCGTCATCTGCGTTCCCATCAATCAGTATCATTTTTTATTTATTAGTATTTAATTAAATTTGCGCACCCTAAAGAAAAATAAGAGGGGCAAAATTACGATGAAAATTTTAGTTTGTATAAGCCACGTTCCTGATACGACCACAAAAATCAGTTTTATAGAGAATAATTCCAAGTTCAATGCCGCAGGAGTGCAGTTTATTATCAATCCTTACGATGAAATTGCCCTTGCCCGCGCCCTTGAATTAATTGAAGGTACTGAAGGCACCGTGACCGTGATTAATGTTGGCGATATTTCCACAGAACCCACTATTCGTAAGGCTTTGGCAATAGGTGCTACCGATGCCATTCGTGTCAATGCTGCACCAAGGGATGGATATTTTGTTGCCACGCAAATAGCTGCTATTGCTAAGGAAATGAACTTCGATTTTATCCTTGCAGGCAGAGAATCTATTGACTATAATGGCGGACAAGTTCCTGCTATGATCGCTGAATTATTGGGCATTCCATCCGTTTCGATAGCAAAGAAATTAACAATAGAAGGCACCACCGCAACCATTGACAGAGAGATAGAAGGAGGCAAGGAAATTGTTTCGATTCCATTTCCATTTGTTGCCGGAGCCAGCGAAGGAATGGCGGAACCCAAGATTCCGAACATGCGCGGCATCATGTCTGCCCGCACAAAACCTTTGGTTGTGAAGGAAGCAGTGGCAGTTGATTTATTGCAAGAGATTAAGAGTTATGACACCCCAAAACCTCGTGGCCAGGTGAAGTTGATTTCTCCTGATAATGCAGGTGAATTGATAGAGTTGTTGCACTCCGAAGCGAAGGTTATTTAATTACAAATAAAGAAAAAGAATATGTCAGTTTTAGTTTATGCAGAGAATACCGGAGGACAATTTAAGAAGTCTGTCTATGAATTAATCTCTTATGGAAAAGCCATTGCCGATCTTTTGAAGACGAATCTTTCGGTGGTTTCCATCGGGAATGTGAGCGATGTAGACCTTGCCGCTCTTGGGAAATATGGTGCTACCAAAGTTTTGAATTGTGGGAATGAGAAGTTCAAGGATTTTAATTCACAAGCCTTTGCCTCCATTATCAGTAATGCCGCAACTACTGAAAATGCTGATGTTGTTCTTATCTCGAATTCCTTTGCTGGCAAGGGATTAGCACCACGTGTTGCTATCAAGTTGAAAGCTTCATTTGCTTCTGGTGCTATTGAATTACCAGAGATAGGTGAAAGTTTTATTGTTAAGACAGGAGCTTACTCTGGAAAGGCTTTTGCTCATATTGAATTAAAGTCGGATGTGAAAGTTATTTCTTTAAATCCAAACTCTTACAAGGTAATTGAAACAGGAGGAACAGCCGAAGTAGTTAAGGTTGAATCCTATACAGGCGATGAACATTTCAAATGTGTAGTAAAGGAAATAGTCAGAGCAACTGATAAGATTTCTTTGCCCGATGCAGAGCTTGTCGTCTCTGGAGGAAGAGGTTTAAAAGGACCGGAGAATTGGGGAATGATTGAAGAGATGGCGAACCTCCTCGGTGCTGCAACTGCCTGTTCTAAGCCAGTTTCGGATGCTGACTGGAGACCTCATTCAGAACATGTTGGTCAGACTGGAATTGCTATCAGTCCTAATCTTTATCTTGCCGTTGGAATCTCTGGTGCCATTCAGCATTTAGCTGGCGTAAGTTCTTCCAAGTGTATTGTTGTTATTAATAAGGATGCTGAAGCTCCTTTCTTTAAAGCCGCTGATTACGGCATTGTTGGAGATGCTTTTGAAGTTGTGCCGAAGTTAATTGAAGCCTTGAAGAAGTTTAAAGCAGCACATAACTAATTTTATCTAAATGAAGAAAGTAAGGTTAGAAGTCGTTGGTTTATCTTATAGTCAGACACAATCCGGGGCGTATGCTCTGGTGCTTGGGGAGAAAGGTGGAAAGAGAAGACTTCCCATTATTATCGGGGGCTTTGAAGCACAAGCAATAGCTATAGAGATTGAGAAGATGACTCCTACAAGACCTTTAACTCATGACTTATTCAAAACCTTTGCTAATTCTTATAATATCGAAATCACCGAGATCATAATCTATAACTTGGTGGAAGGCGTTTTCTTTGCCAAATTGGTTTGTAATCGGGAAGGAAAAGAAACCGAGATTGATGCGAGAACCTCTGATGCCATTGCCATTGCAGTGCGTTTTGATTGTCCGATATATACCTATGAATTCATCCTTAAAGATGCCGGTGTTGTACTCGATGAAGGTGCTGCTGAAGAAGATGAATTTGCTGAAAAACCATTGAAATTAGATAAGCCTCAATATATCGAGGGCGACCTCACAACCTATACTACTGCTGAACTTAATGAACTTTTGAATAATGCCATCGAAGAAGAAAATTATGAGAAGGCATCGAAGATTCATGAGGAATTGAATAAGAGAACTAAGTCTCAATAAGTGTTTTTAAACCCTTAATTTATTACTATGAATTCTACATACATCATTGATGGAATCCGCACCCCTGTGGGCAAGCATACCGGTTCCTTATCAAGCATCCGAACAGATGATATGGCGGCACTTGTCATCAAGGAATTATTGAAGAGAAATCCTAATGTCAATCCTGCAGAGATCAATGAAGTATTTCTTGGTTGTGCCAATCAAGCCGGTGAAGATAATCGTGATGTGGCTCGCATGGCTTTGCTGCTGGCGGGCATTCCAACCAATGTTGCTGGGGAGACTGTTAATATTTTATGTGCATCCGGAATGGCTGCTGTTATCAATGCTTCCGGGGCTATTGCTTTGGGGAATGGTGAGCTGATGATTGCCGGTGGCCTGGAGAGCATGACTCGTGCGCCTTTCGCTTTATCGAAGAGTTCACAGGCATTCGGAAGGAATGTTGAGATATTCGATACAAGTATTGGATGGAGGTTTGTGAATCCTAAGATGAAGAAAATGTATGGCACCGATTCTATGGGAGAAACCGCCGAGAACGTTGCCGAATTGTATAAAATTAATCGTGAAGATCAGGATATATTTGCATTCAACTCTCATAAGAAAGCAACCGTAGCAATGAACAATGGTCGCTTCAAAAAAGAGATAATTGCAGTGGAAATTATTCAAGGAAAGAAAGCCCCTGTGGTCTTTGACCATGATGAATTCATCAAGCCGGATACTACTCTTGAAACCTTATCAAAACTGAAACCTGCCTTCAGAGAAAATGGAAGCGTTACTGCTGGGAATTCTTCCGGTATTAATGATGGAAGTGCCGCTCTGCTATTGGCTTCTGAAGAAGGTATTAAGAAAAATAATCTCAAGCCATTGGCAAGAATTGTTTCATCGGCAGTGGTGGGAGTGGAGCCAAGAATCATGGGAATCGGTCCTGTAAGTGCTTCTAATCTTGCATTGAAAAGAGCGGGTTTGACATTCGCTGATATTAATATTATTGAACTCAATGAAGCCTTCGCAGCACAAAGTCTTGCCTGCATTCGTGAATGGAAATTAGAAGATAATGACCCTCGCATTAACCCTAATGGCGGGGCAATTGCTATCGGGCATCCGCTTGGAATGTCTGGTTCGAGATTGATTCTTACTGCTGCTTTAGAGCTTCGGGAACGTAATGAGAAATATGCTCTCTGCACCATGTGTGTCGGTGTGGGACAAGGCTATGCAGTCATTATCGAGAATGTAAATTAGATGGCAAACATCTTTGAATTCAAGGGCATCAAGCCTGTCATTCATCCCTCGGCTTTTATTCATCCTAATGCTGCCGTTACCGGAAATGTCGTTATCGGAAAGGATGTGTACATAGGTCCTGGTGCGGCATTGCGGGGTGATTGGGGAAGGATAATTATTGAAGATGGCTGCAATGTACAGGAGAACTGCACGGTTCACATGTTTCCTGGCTTGACTGTTACTTTGAAAGAGGGTGCTCACATCGGGCATGGTGCGGTAATTCATGGTTCTACGATAGGCAAGAATGTTTTGGTGGGCATCAATGCAGTGATTATGGATCATGTCGTTATTGGTGATAATTGCATCATCGGAGCCTTGACTTTTATTCCGGAAGGAGCTATTATTCCAGAAAGAAAAGTGGTGGTGGGCAATCCTTATAAAATCATTAAAGATGTCAGCGATGATATGCTTGAATGGAAAACCAATGGCACTGCATTATACCAAGCCCTTCCAAAAGATTGCCATGAGACCTTGAAGCCTTGCAAACCACTTCGTTCCATTCCAAAAGATAAGGATGGGATTACAAATCCAGTCCATCCTGATTACAAGACTTGGAAGGAAGCCAAGAAGAAATAGAAATAATTTATTCCGTTAATCTTTCTTCATCCTTTTATTGCTGCACCCCGAAAAGGGGCATGCAATCATAAAAGGATGAAAGAAACGATTCCCATGTCACATCCCTGACAGGTGGGAAAATTTCACTACCGTGAATGGCAGTACGACAGCAGCAGGGATTTATTCCCTTTCCTAAACATCCCACATTCACTTTTACCCCTCTCCCCTTTGGAGAGGGGCAAGGGGTGAGGCTTCTTCCCGAAATCTTCCAAGGTTTCGGGATTTTCTTTTTAGGTCTATGACGAATCATGAAACGTCCGATAGCAATCATGAAAGGTTTTACCCGAATCATGATACGTTTTTAAAAGTTTCAAAAAACGTCCCCGACCTTTCCCTATTCGTATCCGACCTCTCACAACACGTCACCCACCGTTTCCAATACATACACAACCTCTCCAAAGACATACTCCACCAAAAAAAAGACGTCCTGCACGTCTCCTAAGACGTTCCCCAAGAAAAAAAAGACGTGTACGACGAATCATCATTCCTATAAAACCTTTGATTCTTCGTAGATACACGTCTTACGATACATCTAAAACACCTCAATTATCATAGTTTACCGCCTATAAATCAATGCTTTACGCTCAATTCAATAAATCCAAACTTTACTAAAGTTTTTCACTTTGGTAAAACTCCAAATCCACTTCAATAAAATGAAGAGGATTTTTTGTTGAAAGAATATCGAAATCGTTTTAGTAGTTTCGCACCTTAATAAAATTGCAACATGAATGAACTGATTCCAGATAAAAATCTTTACTCAAAAATTGTTGAATTGCTCGCTGCGGCAAGGCAAAACGTTGTAAGAACAGTGAACCAGACTATGGTCTATACCTACTATGAAATCGGGCGGATGATAGTAGAAGATGAGCAGCATGGCAAGGAACGCGCTGAATATGGGAAGCAGGTTTTGAAAGAACTTTCCAAACGGCTTTCCAATGAATTTGGGAAGGGTTTTTCTAAAAGAAATTTAGAACAGATGCGTCTGTTTTACCTAACCTACTCAATTGCGCAGACGACTTCTGCGCAATTGGAGAAGGTGAAAAATAATGATAGTTCAATTCAGCAGACGGCTTCTGCTGAATTGGAAAATGATAAAAATATTGATTTAAAGATTTACGAGAAGCCGTCTCGTAAATTTATTCTCTCGTGGTCGCATTATCTTAAACTGATGCGTATTGAAAACCTTAATGAACGAAGCTTTTATGAGATAGAATGTGCATCAAATAATTGGTCTCTTAAAGAATTAGAACGCCAATTCAACAGTGCGCTTTATGAACGTTTGGTTTTGAGCCGCAATAAAGAAGGTGTGAAGCAGCTTGCAGAAAAAGGACAGGTGATTGAAAAACCATTGGATTTTCTTAAAGACCCATACATTTTAGAATTCTTGAATCTTTCGGAACACAAAGAATATTCCGAGAATGATTTGGAATCGGAAATCATAGATAAACTTGAACATTTTCTCTTGGAATTAGGCAAAGGTTTTACTTTTGCCGGAAGGCAGGTTCGGCTCACATTTGATGAAAGCCACTTCAAAGCCGATTTGGTATTTTATAACCGCCTCTTGAAATGCTTCGTAATAATAGACCTTAAAATCGGCAAACTCACCCACCAGGACATCGGGCAAATGCAGATGTATGTCAACTATTACGACCGCATCATAAAGCTGCCCGAAGAAAACAAAACCATCGGCATCATCCTCTGCAAAGACAAAAGCAAAACCCTTGTAGAATTTACTTTACTCCAAGATAACGACAGCATCTTCGCAAGCAAATACCAAACTATATTGCCCGATAAACAAGACTTTATCAACCTGCTAAATCAGTGAGGATAAAACTTACGGCTGCCCACTGCTGCCGTAGGGTTTCATTCCTCTAAACTTTACTAAAGTTTTTTCAACTTTAGTAAAGTTGCAGGTCACTTTAATAAAACTCATTCCCTTCCTTATTATATGCATCTATTTTTCCTCCCCCTTGCATGAATGATTCCTATTTTCCTAATTTTGCTTCTTAATAATAAAAACTTGTTCGTTATGAAAAGAGTAAAATTTTTAATAATTGTAATGGCATTCGCACTGATGGGCTTGAGTGCAAGGGGGCAAATAACATTTCAGAAGGCATTTAGGCTTTGCAACTCTTATGAATATATTCAAAGAACAGTAAGTCAGACATCTGATGGAGGCTATATAATATCAGGAACTACAGATAATTTTGGTGCTGGTAATACTGACTTATATTTGATTAAAACAAATGAAAATGGTGATACGCTATGGACACGTACATTTGGAGGAAGCGGAGATGACTTTGGATACTGTGTCAAACAAATAAATGGTGGCGGATATCTCATGACTGGAGTATCCTATGATTTTGGCTTTGGTGCTGGAGATGTTTATTTAATAAGGCTCGATATTAATGGAGATACGCTGTGGACCAAGACTTATGGAGGTACTCAAGAAGATTGTGGAATATCAATATTAGAATCGAGTGATGATAGTGGATTTGTTATCGCTGGATATACATGGAGTTTTGGTGCTGGTGCAGAAGATTACTATTTAATTAAGATTGATGGAAATGGAAATATTCTATGGACAAAAAGTTATGGTGGAGACCAGATTGATAATCTCCTATCCGCTGACCGAACAAGTGATGGAGGGTATATTTTGATTGGGGATACTTATAGTTTTGGAACTAATAGTGATAGAGACGTATATTTAGTAAAAACAAATTCTATTGGAGATACCTTATGGACAAGAATTTATTCTGGAATAGGAAATGATGATGCTTGGTCAGTTAAACAAACTCCTGATGGAGGATATATTATTGCAGGAGGAACTAACAGTTTTGATGCATCAGGATTTTATGATTTTTTTCTGATTAAAACTGATTCTTTAGGAGATACTTTATGGGCAAAAACATACGGAGGAGCCAATGATGATTATGCAGAATCTTTAGAGATAACATCCGATGGTGGATATATTATCATTGGCAAAACAGATAGTTATGGTGCCGGAGCTAATGATATTTATCTTATTAAAACAAATGTAAATGGAGATATTTTATGGACAAAGACTTATGGAGGGTTATATGATGATGTTGGAAATTCAGTAAAACAAACTGATGATGGAGGATATATTATTACAGGATCTACGGAAAGTTTCGGTTCAGGTATTTATGATATTTATTTAATAAAGACCGACTCCTCTGGGAATAGTGGTTGTAATCAGAGTAATACGGCAACTGTTGTTGGTCACGCACCATTTAATATTAAACGACCCCCTACAATTGTTTCATCCGGAGGGGTTGCATTATCACCACATACAATAGCTAATCGTGGCAGTGATGAAACATCAATTTGTACTACTGCTGGAATAACCGAAATAAAAAATAATAATTATCTTCTCCTCTCCCCCAATCCCTTCACCACCACTACAACTCTCACCCTTCAAGGGACCTGTCATAACCCCTCCTTATTCATCTACAACCTTCTTGGTCAGGAAGTAAGAAGCATACCCATTGGCTCGAATACCCAATTAACCATTAACCGGGACCATCTCGCCTCCGGCATGTATTTCTATAAACTCATTGATGAGAATAAAGAAGTCATAGGAATTGGGAAGATGATTGTGGAATAATCACTCTTTCAAAAATAAATTTGGAACCAAAACCAAATTTCACTAACTTTGTTAAGTGAAATTTGGTTTTTTTTCATTTTGTTGGGAAACGGCTCCACGAAAGTGGGGCTGTTCTTTTATATACCAATGAAAGATTATCTAATCCCTTATTCCGAGACCTTTCCAGCAAGAAGATACAATACCGCCATGCGGATAGCGACACCGTTTTCGACCTGGTCAAGAATGACGGATTGGGAAGAATCAGCTACATCACTCGTGATTTCCACGCCCCTGTTTATCGGACCGGGATGGAGGACGATAATTTTTTTATCTAATGAATCAAGGATGCTTTTATTCAAGCCAAATTGCATGATGTATTCACGAAGGGAAGGGAAATATTTGATGTCCTGCCGCTCCAACTGGATACGCAACATATTAGCTACATCGCACCAGTTGAGGACTTCGCGAAGGTTATGACTGACCTTCACACCAAGAGAGGAAATATATTTTGGAATCAAAGTCGTAGGTCCGCAAACCATCACCTCGGCACCTAATTTTTTAAGACAAAAGATATTCGACAATGCCACGCGAGAGTGCATGATATCACCTATGATAGCAATCTTTTTTCCTTGAATATTGCCCAACTTTTCTTTGATGGTAAAGGCATCAAGAAGGGCTTGGGTGGGATGCTCATGAGTGCCATCGCCGGCATTGATGATATTGGCAGAAATATGTTTGGAAAGGAAGACCGCAGCCCCGGGATTTGGGTGACGCATGACCAGCATATCCACCTTCATGGAGAGAATATTATTGACTGTATCAACAAGCGTTTCGCCCTTGCTGACGGAGGAACTGGAAGCCGAGAAATTCAAGACATCCGCCGAAAGCCGACGCTCGGCAAGTTCAAAAGAAAGACGAGTACGTGTAGAGTTTTCGTAGAATAAATTGGCAATGGTAATGTCCCGAAGCGAAGGCACTTTCTTGATGGGGCGATTGATGATTTCTTTGAAGTTTTCGGCAGTCTCGAATATGAGATTAATATCATCCGCATTGATATTTTTAATCCCCAATAAATGCTTTACGCTAAGTCCTTTTGCCATCTTCTTTTATTCTTTAGTCTGTAGCCATACTTGATCTTTTCCATCTGTTTCCACCCATTCCACTTTTACTTTTTCGGAAGCAATGGTATCCACCGTCTTGCCGATATAGTCAGGTTCTATAGGCAATTGACGACTATATCTTCTATCAATCAAAACCAATAATTCAACCTTCTGTGGTCTGCCAAACGCCAGGATAGCATCCAAACCAGACCGAATGGTTCTTCCGGTAAATAATACATCATCAACTAAAATTACTTTTTTATTCTCAATGATAAAATCTATTTCAGTAGCACTTGGAATGTGAATCTTCTCCGACCTCCTGAAATCATCTCGATAAAAAGTAACATCCAGATTACCACAAAGAATTGTATGACCAAGTATTTCAGAGAGATGATTCTTTAATCTCTTAGCTAAGAAAATACCCCGAGGCTGAAGACCAATAATCACGGAATGTTCAAAGTTATTATGATTCTCTATCAACTGATAACATAGCCTGTTTATCGTGATGTCGAATTGTCCGTCATTAAGTAATAATCTTTGTTGCATCCTGTTTTTATTGAATCAAATATTCTCTGTTTCTAACCATGCGAATTTAAATCTTCTTTGGGTAATGAAATCATAGCCCTCATTTTTGAAAAAGTATTAGTCAAAAAAAAGCCTCCCGATTGGAAGGCTTTTCTAATTTTATTATTCAGCATTTGGTTTATCATCATCTGCTTTGAGTTCTTCATTTGCAGGTATATCGGAAGGAGTTTCTGCATGGGTTGAATTTTCAGCAACCGGAGTTTCGCCATCCTCAACTTTCTTCTTAGGACGACCCCTCTTAGAAGGTTTCTTTTCTTCACCTTCAACATGATTTTCACCTTCATCATTTGCAGGAACTTCAGCAGGAATATTTGATTCAACTTTAGCCTTAGTTGCTGCTTCAGAAGTTTCTAATTCATTTTTAAGATCAGACAATGCAGAAATATCACCCATTGTAGATTTCTCTATAGAGCCTTGAATCTTCTCAACTGTCTTTGCATTTTCAACATCTTCAGCAGACATCTTTTCACCTTCTTTGGCAGAAGCCGCGTGATGCTTGTCTTCTACTAACCTAGAATGAGAAACAAAAATTCTTTTTTGGTCTTTATTAAATTCCAAAACTTTGAATTCTAATTTTTCATCGAGTTTAGCAGGCATCCTGTTTTCCTTGATTAAATGTTTCATCGGTGCAAAACCTTCAACACCATAAGGAAGCGTAATTAAAGCCCCTGAATCAATTATCTTTGCAACTACTCCCTCATGAACAGAACCAACAGTGAATACCGTTTCATAAATATCCCAAGGATTTTCCTCTAATTGTTTAACACCCAAAGCTAATCTTTTATTTGCCTCATCAACCTCAAGAACTATAACATTAAGGACATCCCCTAATTTAGCAAATTCATTGGGGTGTCTGATCCTTTTCGACCAGGACAAATCAGAAATATGAATCAAGCCATCAACACCTTCTTCCAATTCCACAAATACTCCCCAATTGGTGAGGTTTCTGATAATTGCCGAATGTTTAGATCCAACAGGATATCTTTCCATAACATTAGCCCAAGGATTGCCTTTCAATTGTTTCATGCCAAGAGACAATTTACGTTCTTCTGGATTGATACTGATAATTGCAGCTTCTACCTCATCACCAACTTTAAGGAAATCACTTGCACTTCGCAAATGAAGACTCCATGACATTTCTGAAACATGGATCAATCCTTCAATGCCAGGAGCAATTTCCATGAATGCACCATAATCAGCAATGGAAGTAACTCTTCCCTTAACTGTATCACCAACTTTCAATGGGGGATTCATAACCTCCCAAGGATGAGGAGTTAATTGTTTCAAGCCTAACGCGATTCTCTTTTTCTCATGATCGAATTCAAGAATAACAACACGAACAGTCTGGTCAACTTTCAGAATTTCTTCGGGATGATTAATCCTTCCCCAAGCCATATCAGTTATATGAAGCAATCCATCCACGCCGCCCAAATCAAGGAAAGCACCATAACTCGTAATGCCCTTTACTACTCCTTCAATAATTTGACCTTTCTCTAATTTTGACATGATTTCGGCTCTTTGGGATTCCATTTCATGTTCTATCAAAGCTTTATGAGAAACGATGACATTCTTAAAATCTTCATTGATCTTGATGACTTTAAACTCCATTGTTTTTCCCAAAAACACATCGAAATCTTTTATAGGCTTAAAATCAATTTGAGAGCCAGGAAGAAAAGCTTCCAAACCAAATAAATCAACTATTAAACCTCCCTTAGTTTTACCTTTAATATATCCATGAACAACTTCTCCTGATGCCAATAATTCATGAACCCTGTCCCAGGAACGTAATGCTAAAGCTCTTTTATGGGAAAGAACTAACTGACCATTTTTATCTTCCTGCGTTTCAACGAAAACATCCACTTTATCGCCTATTTTAAGATTTGGCATATCCCTGAATTCAGAAGCAGGAACTAATCCATCTGATTTGAAGCCAATATTAACAACAACTTCCCTATCGTTTATCAGAACAACTGTCCCTTTAACCACATCAAAGGTCGCTATCGAGTTTATGGTCTTAGCATATTTTTGTTCCAATACTTCCCGTTCTTCAGATTTATATAAATTGCCTCCTTTTGCAATTGAATCCCAATCGAAATTGGCATCAGGTTTAGGTGGCACTCCAGGAGCAGCTTTAATTTTTACAGGCATTTCTTCAACAGCATTTTCTGTTGCCGTTTGTTTTTCTGTCTCTGCATTTAGGGATTCAGTGGAATTTTCAGCCACAACACTTGTAGTTTCTTGAGAAGATACTACCTCCTCGTTTGTCGCGGATGTGTTTTCTAATTCTTCGTTTTCTGTCATTTAATTTTATTTATTTAATACTGTTATTATTTTGTAAAGGGTTGCAAATTTATTAAAAATATCTGACATGCCAAGAAATTACATAAATTTAATTCCTTACATTTCGGAATAATTGCAGGGTGAAAAGATATTTCTTAATTCAAATTAATGCCGTTTCCCTTGATTTCAGTGCATTTGCAACTTCCTCCATCAGCCACATCGGGGTAGAAGTGGCACCACAAATACCCACAGATATTATTCCATTAAAGTTAATTTCACCTATCTCTTCGGTTTCAGATATGAAATAAGTTCTTTCATTTTCCTCTTTACAAACCCCGAATAACGCCTTACCATTAGAACTTTTTTTGCCGCTTACAAAGAGTATTATTTCATGTTCTTTGGCAAATTTTCTTAATTGTGGTTCTCTATTAGAAACTTGTCGGCAAACAGTATCATTAGAAATAAAATTATCTGAATCAACTTCTCCTTGTATTACCTTTAATCTTTCTTCTATCAAATGTTGCATCCGATTAAATCCATCGGTACTTTTTGTTGTTTGAGAAAAGAAATAAACCGGCTTGTTGAAATCTATTTTCTCTAAATCTTCCTCTTTGCTCACAATTATGGCATCACCATTTGTCTGTCCAACCAGACCTTCCACTTCTGCATGACCTACTTCCCCGTAAATGACAATTTGCCCGCCATCATTTTCCAATCCATCAAAACTCGTCCGAACTCGGTTTTGCAATTTCAAAACCACAGGGCAGGAAGCATCTATTAATTCAATATTATTATTTATTGCCATTTGGTATGTCTCTGGTGGCTCGCCATGTGCCCGAATCAAAACTTTACAATCATGCAAAGATTTTAAATCCTCATGATTAATAATTTTTAAGCCTTTAGCCTTCAATCGTTCAATCTCCTTATTATTATGCACAATATCTCCTAAGCAATACAAAGTGCCCGACTGCTCTAATTCATCTTCTGCCATTTGAATGGCGAATACAACTCCAAAACAAAACCCTGAATGCGGATCAATTGTAACTTTCATGCTGCAAAAATACGAAATTTGGGATAAATTCCAGAATCTGCACCATCAATGATACCGACCTTGTATCTAAATCAATTTCTAATCCGTCCTAAATAAAACGTTATCCCGATAGTTAATCCATAGCTTTCAAAGGAATTTGAGGGTGCCAATTGCTGACTTGGTTGAGCGGGATTGACGTATATAGTTGGGAATTGAAGATAATCAATTTGTTTCTGGGCAATGGTGAAATTAGCAAGATTAACGCCGCCCGTAGCTTCCGTAACCTCGGAATGGGTAGGAGTCCAATGAATTCCTGTATAATTCAACTCAATAAAAGCAGACACAGAGGGAATCAACTTGTAATTATATCCTACGCCAGCCTTAATTCCATAGGCATAATTTCCTTGTGTGATGGAGGTAGTATAATGAATATCGGGTGTGTTGGCATTTGGAGTTTGAGGGATGGTGTCAAAGACCGCATAAATCCTGTCCTGCTCCCTGATTCCGGGAAAATCAATGACGATGCCGAACCTTGCATAGAGCGAAAATTTAGTCTGTCCGAAATAGACTTTTACCGCAGGAATCAATTCCGAACGATTAATGGAATATTCGCCAATAGAATTGCCGTTGCCTTGTTTGAAACCGCTTGAAAGATGCGAATATTCCAATTCCAGATTGATCTTTTGCTTATAAACCGGTACTCCGAGGAGCAGAGAAAAAGCAGTTCCTGAATTACTGCCATTCGGGTTGCTGAAAGTCATAGGACCATTGAATTGATCAAAGCCAAACATCCCGCTGAAGTATAGACTTTGGGCAAAGCCATTGGTAGCAAAAAGAAGAATGATAAACGTCGTTTTTAATGGTCTCATAAATTATTCTGCAATCATTTTCCTGATGCCTAAGACTTCTTTATTCTCGTCAATGCGAAGTACATTCAGATTATCGCCGTAAAAAAGTTTATTCATGTCTTATAAATTAATTCAATTCATAGTTTTCACAATATGGATCTAATGGGTCATCCACCTCAACCAATTGAATTTTCATACTCTCAAAAAAATCTCCTACTGTTTGACTGCATCCTTCCTTTATAATATCGTCTAATCCTATTCTACCAAATTGGAAGTCTTCACAAAGTTTCAACATTGCTTCTATCGTTTCATCGCTGTAACTTGCAAAGAATTGGTTGTAGAAATACCATTCCAAAGTATCGTAATAATCTATCTTTAATCTTCTTTCTTTCTTTATCATATTTATATTTAAGGATGCAAAAGTAGGAATCTGTCATCAATCAAATTCTTTCCTGTCATATCATCTACTTTTAAATTAGGAAAAAAGCAAAATTAGGAAAAAAGAATATCATTTACGATTTCAAATCTGAAATCGTACATCGTAAATTCTCATTAAAACCGCCTTTTTACACCTGAAAAAAACCGCGATGGACATTCATCGCCTGTGAATATACATAGAATCCGTTGGAATGTACATTCGCTCGGTTTGAATGTATATTCACTCTTTTGGAATATACATTCACACTCTTTGAATATACATTACATGGCATGGTAATATACATTCACTCGCTTTGAATATACATTACCTACCCTTGTAATATACATTCATACTCCTTGAATGTATATCCGCTCGCCTTTAATATACATTCGCTCACTTTGAATATACATTAGCTATGCTTGTAATGTACATTCACACGGCTTGAATGTATATTCAGACGCGTTTTTCGTCTGTTCATAGTATTTTGATTGATGGCATGAATAAAAGAAGCCCCCGAGTGCCATATAATTTGTGGCATCGGGGGCTTAAAATTCTTGTCTGAATTAAACAATAGGAGCTACACGAACTCTGATTGCAGGATGAAAACCTTCGGGTCCATGAGCATCGCATAACTGATAACGCACCCAGACATAATTGCCCGGAATCAAGCCTGTCAAAGTAGCATGGTTATAAATAGTAGGGTCCATTCTTATCCAATTAATATTATCAACACTATACCAGTTATCGTAGCAACAAGTTCCTACGCCGGTGATGAAAGTCATATCAACTTCGCCCGGCAGTTTTCCAGATGCAGCATCCCAGGTAGAAGCATGATTTCCGCCTACACCTTTTACGTGAAACCCGCCTGACTGTATGATCACAATGCTATTTGCCTTGTTTGCCGGGAGGTCGGCAAAGGCTTGGAATTTCGCCATAAAAACTTCGAGAGCCGCCACCGCAAGATCAAGAGTTACCTTACGTGCTGCACCATGCGCTTTGTTATAATTTTCTATCAAATCGCTGGCAGCATCGAGGTCAATAACCAAGAGAGAAACATACTCGTTTCCGGTGCATTTCGTAACGATTCCATTCATCAAAACCACCGCTTTGCCGTGATTGTGAGGAATGACCAGATAGGCTTCCACGCTGGCATTAGGATTCGGGAGGATTGACAAGATAACGGGCATTCCACGCTCGATTTTCAGTCCCTTTCCACGACCGAAATCGAGGATGATAGTAACCATTTCGAAGCCGGGGGTACGTCTCAATTTAGCAGCAGCCTTTCTGCCCTGCCAAGTGTTCGGGAATCTAAATTTCGGCTGTTTTACTTTCACAACAGCTCCTTTTTTGGCAACCACTTCTGTCCACTCAAGGAGGAAGCTCAATACAACGATTACAAGGGTTACAATTTTTTTCATTTTTTTTTAAATTTTAAATTATTAATATTATTTCTCGGGATTTATAAACTCGGATTGCATTCAGTAGGAGTCCCATTCGCACTTACCAGTTTACCAAACCGCAGGAGGAAGTATCAAATAATTTGATGGGACAAAATTAGAAAACTAATTGGAATAAAAGAATCGAAAGATTTTTCATCATCTTGAGATACCGTCCTCTTCGGAGGCGGTGTATCAAGATGATGAAACCAATTAGGAATTACGAATTAGGAATTAGGAACATACCACGCACCCTAATTCCTAATTCCTAATTTTTAATTGATTTTATGGAATCCTTTTCCCTTTTGCATCTTACTGTCAAAACGTAGATAATCCAAACAGTAATTTAATAATTTAAGAAAATGAAAAAGAAAAATGTAATCCGTAATGTGTTCAGTATTGCCTTCGTAATGGCAATGGTATTTGGCGTAATGAGCCTCATCAAAGCTGGTGGTTATTTCCAGCAGGAAGTGGAGAATGACTTCATCAAGAAAGCGAGAAGTAAATTTGATTCCGCCCTCCTCAAACATCCCGAAGACCGCGTGTACATGCAGTTTGACAAGCCTTTCTACAAACCCGGCGAGACCATCTGGTTTGCTGCCTACGTCAGAAATGGAAAAGATTTTACGCCCTCCGAAAAGAGCGACATTCTTCATGTCCAATTGATAGGTCCGAAAGGAAATGTCGAGAAAGAAATCAAGTTGATTGGCAAGAATGGAAAGACCATCGGCGACTTCACCATTGCAGCCGAATCTCCGGGCGGGCTGTACAAAGTCAAAGCCTTTACCAACTGGCAAAAGAATGAAACGGATACCGTTTTCTTTGAAAAAGAATTGACTGTGCAGGATGTTGTCTTGCCAAATCTCAAGATGAAATTAGACTTCGAGCGCAAAGCCTTTGGTCCCGGCGATGAAGTCATTGCCAAGCTCGAATTAAACACCAACGAAAACCAACCTCTGGCGAATTATAATTTCAAATATGTCGCTAATCTTGAAGGAAAGAAATTGCTTGAAAGCACTTCTGTCACAGGGAATGACGGCATCATGTATATTCATTTCAAGCTCCCTGAAAACCTCAAGACCAATGATGGCTTGGTGAATGTTCTGATAGATTATCAAGGTCAGACGGAATCTGTTTCTCGTTCTATTCCAATCGTATTAAACAACATCAATTTCTCGATGTATCCTGAAGGCGGCGACCTCGTGAATGACTTGGAAAGTCGGGTGGCATTTCGTGCCTTGAATGAGTTTGGAAAGCCCGCCGATGTGGAAGGAGATGTCTTTGATTCGAATAATAAATTAATAACTCATTTCTCCAGCTATCACCAGGGAATGGGTGCTTTCAACATCAAGCCAGAAGGAGGCAAAAGATACTTTGTCAAGATCACAAAACCAGAGAATATCAGAGAGAAATTTGATCTCCCAGAACCGATGCCAAGAGGCTATGTTTTAAGCACCGACAATGTCAATCACAATGAATTGGTCTTGAATGTGAAGTCCACAGAGACCGAAGAATTAAACATCATTGCCCAGACCAGGGGGAAGATTTGTTATGCCACTTCCTTTGCTGCAAATGCCGGGAATAATAAACTCATTCTTCCTGCTAATCAATTCCCAATAGGTGTCTCTCAAATCACTTTATTCGATTCAAAAGGTATAGAAAGAGCAGAGCGTTTGGTCTTCTTGAATAAGAATAAACAACTCTCCATTGCTATAGAAACGGATAAAGAAAAATACCTTCCAAGAGAGAAAGTAAAGATGACTGTTACTGTAAGAGATGATCGTGGAATGCCAATGCCTGCAAGCCTTTCAATGGCAGTGGTCAATGACCAGTTACTTTCCTTTGCTGATGATAAGTCCGGGAATATTCTTTCTAAATTACTTCTGGAGAATGATATTAAAGGTAAAGTTGAAGAGCCTGCATTCTACTTCAATACCAAAGAACCAAAGGCTGATGTTGCATTAGATTACCTGCTGATGACGGCAGGTTGGAGACGTTTCACCTGGAAGAAGATTTTGGAAAATGATCTTCCAAATATTGCCTATCAAGGCGAGCGCGCTATTCTATCAGGGACTATTATTGACCAGAATGCTTCGAAGCCTATTTCATCGGCAAAGATTAAAGTTAATGGGACCGAAAGAACTATTTCTGTTAATGAAAAAGGAGAATTCTTTCTTGATAAATTAGATCTTTCCAATCCTACAAATATTAATGTTGATGCCGAAGGATACATACCTCAAACCATTGCTGTGTATGATTATAAGGAGGGTATTAAATATTATTTAACAGATAAAAATCAAGTGGTTTATGAAAGGTCGGAAGTAGTTATTCAGGGGGCCAATATGGATAGACAGAATCTAATGGCTGCACCCAATAATGTATTTATGGATATGGGTGCTGTTGCTGTTAAGCCTCAAAAGATGCCGAAAGTAAATAAAGCTCCAGCACCAAAGGCTATGCCTGCTCCTGCTAATGTTGATATCGTTGCTAAAATGGATAAAGATATAATGGTTGCAGACCAAGCTGAATTAAATGCCTTCAGAGGAATGCAATGGCAAGCAAATGCTAAAGAGGAAGTTGAACAAGTAAATAATGGATTTGTTCCTGCTAATAACAATATGAAGATGATGGCTCGAAGGATAAAGCCTGTTAATCCTAATGCCTCAACACCGCCTGCAATTGGTTATTATCGTGCCAAGGAATTCCCTATGATTAACTATCCTATAGTTCAAGAAAATGTAGTGCGTAACGACTTTCGTTCAACGATTTATTGGAATGGAAATGTAGCTATTGACAGAACAGGAACGGGTGTTGTGGAGTTTTATAATTCTGATGACATAAGTTCTTTCCGAGCAACTGTCGAAGGCATTTCTGCTGATGGAATGGTTGGTAGAACAGAGAAGACTTACTTCACTCAATTGCCTTTCGCAATGACTGTGAAAGCCCCGGTAGAAGTGGCAACTGAAGACAAAGTCTCTATTCCATTAACCCTTAAAAACAATACTAATTCCTCCATAACAGGAACATTGAATTTTAAGGCTCCAGCAGGCTTCAAAGAAATTATTCCAGTGGAAACTACCCAAACATTATCTGCGGGTCAGGTGAAGGTTATTTACCTGGATTATCATGTAATGAATACTATAGGTGATGGCGATTTGGATGTATCTTTCAACAGCTCTGGTTTGAATGATGCCTTCACTCAAAAGATGAAGATTGTAGCGAAGGGATTCCCTGTAACTATCTCCTTCTCCGGTAAGGAAGCAACTAAGGAATATGAGATTAATATTCAGAATATTGTTGATGGTTCGCTCACAGCTCAACTGACTGCATTCCCTTCTGTGGTAAGCGATCTGACTAAGGGTGTGGAAGGCATCTTACGTGAACCCAATGGTTGTTTTGAGCAGACTTCCATGAGTTCTTATCCCAATGTCATGGTCATGAATTATCTTAAAGAAACAGATAATAAGGATGAGAAGTTATTGGCATCTGCAAGTGGTTTTGTTGACAGGGGTTATAAGAGACTGACTACCTTCGAAACCAAGGATAAAGGTTATGAATGGTTTGGTGGCGCACCTGCCCATGAAGCCCTTACAGCTTATGGTTTGATGCAATTCAATGACATGAAGGCTGTGGATAATAATGTGGATCAAAAGATGATTGATCGCACTGCCGAATGGTTGATGAGCCGAAAGAATGGCAATGGCGGATTCCAGCGCAATCCAAGGGCTTTGGATAACTTCGGTGGTGCTCCAGAAGACATTACCAATGCCTATATCGTCTATGCTTTGACCGAAGCGGGATACAATGATTTGGATAAAGAAATTGATCTTGTTCAGAAGAAAGCTGTAGATAATAAAGACCCATATCAACTGGCTTTATTGGCGAATACATTATACAAAAGAAAAGAAATCGCCAAGGCTGATAAAGTTCTTGCAGAGTTATTAACGAAGCAAAACGTTGATGGCAGTTGGACTGGTACTACTTCTTCCATCACTCGTTCGGGAGGGAAATCATTGACTATTGAAACCACTTCATTAGCCATCCTTGCTATCATAAGAAGTACCGGAAATAACATTCAGGCATTAAACAAAGCCGTTCAATATATTGTCGGAGAACGCAGTGGATACGGGGCTTTCGGCTCTACTCAAGGAACTATCCTTGCTCTTAAAGCCTTGACCGAATATGCCAGATTCTCCAAGCATACCAGCGAAGACGGCACCATAGAATTCTATGTTGATGGAAGGAAAGTTGCCGAGAAATCATACAAGGCAGGGGATAAGGATGCCATCGTTATTGATGGTCTGGATAAATATATCAAGACGGGAAAGCATGACTTGAAAGTAAGGTATGTAGGAGTCAAGAACCCGCTCCCATACAGCATTGCGGTATCATACAACACTTTCCTTCCGAACAGTTCCAAGGATTGCAAGGTGAGTATCGAGACGAAGTTATTCAGCAATAACATCAAGACCGGCGAGACTGTTCGATTGTCTGCAACCCTTACCAATACTACTAAAGAAGGACTTCCAAGCACAATGGCTATTATTGGAATTCCGGCAGGACTATCTCCACAGCCTTGGCAATTAAAGGAGATGCAAGAGAAACATGTCTTCGATTATTATGAAATCAAGGGCAATTCGGTCATCTGTTATTACAGACAGATGGCTCCTTCAGAAGTCAAGAATATCAACTTCGATTTGAAAGCAGATGTGCCTGGAAGCTATGATTCACCTGCATCTTCGGCATATCTTTATTATACCAATGAATACAAGTGCTGGACTTCGACGGGGAATGTTATTATCAGGAAGATGATGTAAGAGGGAAGATGGTGAGAAGCCACGAATTTCACGAATTATAATTCTAATTCGTGAAATTCGTGGCTTAATTGTTGGTTAAAGCCCTGTGTTAAACAAATAACCAGTATGTCAAATTCCAAATTCAGGTTCAATTCTTAAATCAAATAATCATTGTGAAATAGGACAACAATAGTTGCTCATACAGTAATAAATAGAAAAAAATCATATCCAGCTTTTGTGCCAAAAATATAAAAATCATCTACCATCTCATTTTTGATACAAAGCCCCCGAATGTTGCCATCCGGAGGCTTAATTTCATCAAATCTTTTATAAAGACCTATTGACAGATGCAATATGCACTGTAAATCCATGCGCCGGGACCATTACTATCATTCATCCTGAATCGAAACCAATATTTGGTGAGCTGAGTCAAGCCACTGACCAGGATTTTCGCCCTGTTAGTGGTGCCGCAGCCTATCCAGGCAATGTTATCTGTAGTAAGTTGATATTCATAAGCTTTTCTTGGTCCTTAAAGATTTCCCGATTACTTTAATCGTTCCGGTCAATTTTCCCCAGGTAGCTGCTAAAGGCGCTTTAGGCGTCCTTGTATGAACAATAACTTTAAAATTCGAACTTACGATAATAGCTTCAGCAATTTCCACTGTTAATGCAGCGTTTGCAAGTCCCTGAACCCAGGCTAATAAGGCTATCAAATCCAATTCTACCTGGTTCATGGCACCATCGCGAAGTTTAGTAGCTCCTTTTTCATCATTATTCGCTTTTGTTTGCAATTTTCCAAGGGCTATAAGGTCAGTATTTAATCCCGCAAGACCGCTCCATACAGGTGTAAAGTAAAAAAAAGCACCTTAATTACCTTCTGAATTCAACCTTCAAAAACCTCCCTTTTTCCGTGTCAAAAAACAGGCTGCTTTTTACTACCTTATTCAGCATGATAATTTGCTGCTTTTTGCTACTGTTTGCTCCCCTGAAAACGCCCTTAAAAGAGCATTAAAACTGGATGGTTTTACTATGATTTCTGCCGCTTTTCCAGTGAATTCCGTTCCTAATATGGTCAAAAAACAACCGTTTCGACTACAATCCGAACCGTCTGAACTATAAACCCTTCGTCGTAAGCTATAAACCGAACCGCGTACGCCATAGCGCGCTCCGCGTTAGCTATAAACCGAACCGCGTGCATTATACGCCGAACCCGCTATACCATAAGCCGAACCCGCTATACCATAAGCCGAACCGCGTGTACTATACACCGAACCCGCTACACCAGAAACCGAACCGTCTGCATCATCCGGCGAACCCGCTACACCATAAACCGAACCCGCTACACCACAAAATGAACCCTCTGAACCCCAAACCGAACCCGCTCACCTACAAACCGAATGGTATTGCTTACAACCCGAACAGATTCAGCATGAAACCGAACCGCCTCGACCTCAGGATGAACCGACTCGCTACTCTCTTTTTATTTTAGCATATTATTTTTTGGAATAAATAGTAATAGAATGGATCAATACTACCTATAATAGTGGTATAATTATATTCGCCATCAACAAAATCTTTCTATAATCACATAGTCGAACAATAGGTTAATTTGTGTTAATATACCTATGATGGGTGTACGACAAATTTCAAAATTATAGTATCTTATATTCATTGCCGTTGGCTTTAGCCAACGGTATAAAAGGGATTAAGTAATTGGCTTGAGCCAAATTGTTATTGGTGGTTTGGCTAAAGCCAAATTGTTATTAATCCATTATCCGTTGGCTAAAGCCAACGGCAATGAATGATGAATTTGGGAAATTTGTCGTACACCCTCTATGATTTCAGGGATTTTAGTGGCAACAATCGGACAGGTTAATTTTAATCTGTGAATCTGTGGCTTCTTGTTTTGGTAATAACTTTTGGTGAAGGACAAGGAAAGTTTTTATCGGATTATTTGTTTCCTATCCTTATTCTACATATCTTTGCATCCCCAAATACATTCAAACCTACTTATTAATGACATCAGTTTTCCTAATTATTATCCTTCTTCTCCCCCTGCTTTTAGCGAAAGCACTGCATGAAACGCCACGTCCCGCAGGTATTTCGACGCTGTTCACTATTCACTATTCACTATTCACTATTCACTGTTCACTATTCACTATTCACTATTCACTGTAAGTTCTTCACGACTTCAGGATATTTCATTTCTGCTCATCTCAAGATGGCTTTCCTCCCGCTGGCGAAAGTCGGATCATGGTCACGAATGAAGCCGACTTTAAATTAAACAAGTAGTGGATTCCGAACTACCATAGGTTTATTACATTCAACGTATTAGTGATAATCGCAAGCAGGAAGAAAGGTTGGCGAGAGGGATAAAACAAGAATTCAAACAAAAATTTAATAATAATGAAAGAGATTAATAAATCAATTGCAGCGATGATAGCATCTATGCTTATGCTGCTGGCTCCGGCTCTTTTGCTGTTGAGCCTTTCGAATAAATGTTCTGCACAAGCTAATTTTCTTGTTCCATCTATATATTCAGATGTTTCTGCTGGTGGTCCAGGAGGGCATACAAATTGTGACGTTAAACAAGATTACATTGGGGATACTGTTTTGGCGTGGGTAAGTCCTGATCATCTCAACTGGGCATATAATGGATATACTGGTTCAACTGGATTTCAACATGCAGGTTCAAATTATTTCTCTGATGTAGCAATTTCAATTGATGCAAGTTCTAATCATAATGTTTGGATCATGGTTGTTTACTATTCTCACCCTGATTATTATTTGGAAACCTATGAATGGAATTCCATATCACACATGTTCAATTATAACGCAACACTAACGCTTGAATCAACAATTGTCAGATCCCTATTAAGATCAACAATTAATATTGATGAAGAATATGGTAATTTCGTAATTGTATGGCCAGATTCAGTACATCTTAATGCTTGGACTGGTGTCAACGGATCGGCTGGACCAGTTCTTACGGGAAGTTATCAACCACTATACACAAGTATTTCCAGTTCAGATAGTTTTCAGTATAGATTACCAGACGTTGCTATATACTCAATTTCAACATCTTCACCAGATGTCTATATTAGTTATATTGATAGTGTTAATAATCTTCTTGATGTTGATGAATATACATTTTCATCGTCTTCAGGGTTGAGTCTGAATGGTAACATATTTAATACTTCTATCAATGGCATTGCACCTCCTCGAATTGCTTGTGCTCCAAGACTTAACAGTATACCTGCGAAAAATGAAGATTGGACCGTAGTATGGGCAGATCCTACTACAGATATTATTTATGGCGAAACATATAACATGTATACAAATACAGGTTATTCCAATATTTATACAGATTTATGCACCACAGATATTGACTTGGCAACAGAGCAAAATTTTGATCCTGTGGTTACTTATTCATCAAGCTATAATATAACTGGAAGTGGTGCAGGAGGAATAATGGTTGCCTGGATTACTTATGGCATAGATCCTTCTAAAGTTTGGCAACCTTTTCCATATTTCTATGGCAGAGTACCATTAGCAGAAAAATGTGATGTAACTGGTGCTGAAGTAACAAATTGTAATTATCTGGTTATCCCTACAAATCAGAATACAGATTGGTTGGATTATCAAATTGCTATTTCGCTCGCAGGCAGAGATTATCCCTGGGTAGCATCCAGCAATGATGATATTTTTTATGTATGGGATGCCGGAGTTGTCAATAGTACATTGGTTGAATCTCTTGAAAGAAAAGAAATAACATATTCTGGTGGTAACAGCAGCAGTGACTGGCGAAAGCAAAATAATATGCAAACAAATCAAATTCTAAATGGTGTATATCCTAATCCAAGCACTGGTACTTTTAATCTGAATGTTCAATCAGAAATTGGAGAGACGATAAAGATTGAAATCTTTAATTCACTGGATCAGGAAGTGTATTCTTCTGAAGAAGAATCAAGATCAACATTCTATACAAAAGCTATTGCATTAAAGAACTATAGTGAAGGTATTTATTTTATAAGAGAAACAGGCAGCACTACTACAAACAACTGGAAAATTGCAATAACAAATTAAATTCACATTAACCATCTCATTCTTTACCCCTCTCCCTTTGGAGAGGGGCAAGGAGTGAGGCAAAAATAAACAATCATGAAAAAAATAATTATATTTCTAATTACAATCATAATAACATTTGGCTTTAATAAATCAAGAGCCCAATATCTTTGGGGAATGGCTGCTAGTCAAAATAGCAATAATATTGGAAGCAATATTTTTAAAATTAATGAAGACGGTACCAATTTTCAAGCAGTCCATGTATTTGATTCTGCAACAGGATATATTGCTATTGGCACCCTTTTATTTGCAAACAATAAATTTTATGGTCTAACTTGTTATGGAGGCTCACATGATGACGGTGTAATTTTTAGTTATGATTCCACCACATATACTTACACCGATTTATATGATTTTACTGGAATTGATGGAAAAAATCCCAATGGGAGCCTTATTAAAGTAAATAATGGCTTGTTATATGGAATGACAAATCAAGGTGGCACTACCAATGATGGCGTGATCTTTAGTTATAACATAATAACTAATACCCTGACAGATTTATACAACTTTGATGGAACTCATGGAAAACGACCTGATGGAAATTTGTTTTTAGCATCAAATGGATGCTTCTATGGAATGACTTATAGCGGAGGATTATATAATGCTGGAGTTGCTTTCAAATATGATACTTCCTCACATGCCTATACAGATATTCATGATTTTCACAACCCATCAGATGGTCATCAGCCTTATGGTTCTTTAATGCAAGCAAGCAATGGATTAATATATGGAATGACTTCATTAGGTGGAGGCGGGACAAGTACTGGAATTTTATTTAGTATAAATCCTATAATTAATGATACTTTTATTTTAGTTCATAACTTTATAATTTCAACTGGTGATCAACCCCATGGCTCACTAATACAAGCAAGTAACGGTTTATTATATGGTATGACCTATGTCGGTGGAATAAATAATGAAGGAGTTATTTTTAGCTTTAATACTTCAAATAATGTATATGCTGATTTAGCTGCTTTTAATAATACAATAAATGGTTCTGGACCTCAAGGAGATTTACTTGAAGGAAGAAATGGGAAATTATATGGTTTGGTAACCTTTGGTGGTTCTGGTGGTTCTGAAGGAACGATCATAAGTTTTGATACTAATACCAATATAGTTACGAACATGCACACATTTACAGGTTCAGATGGAAGCGAACCATGGGGAAACCTCATAGAGCCACCATCATGTATTATACCAGTATTATTAACTAATAACAATCAAAACTTATGTGTTGGAAGTAGTATCACGCTTACTGTTAGTGGTGCGAGTTCATATAGTTGGCAGACTAATAATAGCACAGATAGCGCAATAACAGTTTCCCCCATATCAACAACAACTTATATAGTTACAGGTTCTAATGGTGGTTGCAGTAAGACAGATAGTATAACTGTTACTGTTCTTCCTTCCCCAACCCCCGTCATTACCCCCAATGGTCCCACCACCTTCTGCCAGGGAGGTTCTGTCCTTCTTACCACAGGTTCCTTTGCTACCTATCTTTGGAATAATGGCATCACCACACAAAGCATCAATGCCACGGCTTCCGGCAATTACAGCATCACCGTCACCAATAGCGGCGGCTGCACAGGCATAGCATCTGAGACAGTGTCTGTCACTGCAAATCCCGTCCCTGTCATCGCTCCCACAAGCCCCATCAATCTCTGCGAAGGAGAAAATGTGACGCTTCACGCCAGCAATGGCATCCTCTACAACTGGAGCAATGGCGCCACCACACAATACCTTGATGTTTCAACCTCAGGGACATATAGTGTTACCGTTACCTATGGTGTCAATTGCAGCAATACATCCGCCCCCACTGATGTCATCGTCCATCCCCTCCCCTTAGCCACGATAGCAGCCCTCCCCGAGAACCTGGAATTCTGCATCGGCGACAGCATCCTGCTCACAGCAAACAGCAGCACTTCACCAATAACTTATCTATGGAATCAAGGATCCACCACCCAAAGCATAGAAGCCACGCAGTCCGGCGACTTCACGGTAATAGTTACCGACACCATAGGGTGCCATAGCAGCAGCTCCATCAACCTGACAAGCTATCTCTATCCGGTAGCGAACTTCACCTACTCGATATTCCTGAATACCACGACTTTCACCAACACCTCCACTAATGGCACGGCATATCAATGGTACTTTGGCGATGGCAATGTCTCCACCCTCATGAACCCCACCCACACCTATTCTCATGACAGCACCTACACCATCACCCTGATAGTTACCAATCCCTGTGGTGCCGACACGGTAAGATATACCATAACCCTAACAGGCATCAATGAAATCAATGTATCCAATAGTTTTTATATCTTCCCTAACCCCGCAAACAATCAAGTGAAAATATCTTTCTCGTCAGATAGAGAGGAATCTTATAATGTGCGTTTAATAGACGTTACAGGCAGAACAATCATCACAGACAATCAAATAGCTGTATCGGGCGATGATCATTATCTTATGGATGTATCAACTATCGCCAGGGGTGTTTATATAGTTTCCCTTCAAAAGCGAGATGCTGTTTTGAAATCTAAATTAGTTATACAATAAACCTTACCTTTTTCATATAAAAAGACCTCTTC
Organism: Bacteroidota bacterium; assembly: GCA_013288905.1. GTDB lineage: Bacteria > Bacteroidota > Bacteroidia > AKYH767-A > JABDAW01 > JABDAW01. The sequence goes on from JABDAW010000005.1 coordinate 40,573, forward strand.
AATGCGAAGGGGTCTTTTTGTTTTATGTCAAATTATTAAAGATTGAAACTTTAGTAAAGTTCAATCCCATTCATCCAAACATAATACCTTTGATACTTTAGGTTTACATCTGATGCCGAATTTTGCGGCGTCGAATAAATAACACCATGAAGGAAAAACAAATGGGAACGCAGATAAAAATGATGGCTTATGAAAAGAGCGGAATCTTAAAAGATCTTATTTTTTCATAAACAATCTGGGGCATCTGTGTTCCCTTTTTTATAAAGGAATTTACATTAAATTGATTAAATGATAATATACTCTTTACACTCACTTTACATAGGAAATGAAACTTTGCAGCGTTGATAAAATGACTATTCCAAAACTAAAATAAACTAATATAATGATAAAAAACTTAAAGATTATTGCCGTAATTTCTGCCCTCCTTTTCATAGGAGTAATTCCTTTGAAAGCCCAATTCACCCCAGGAAATATTGTTATTGAACGATTAGGTGATGCTGTATATCCTTCAGGTACTTCAAATGCAGTTCCAATATATTTGGATGAATATACTACTACTGGAACTTATGTTCAAACTGTTGCTTTACCTACAACCACAGCAAATGGTAATTATATGATTACTGAAAATGGTTCTGCTGCAAAGTCTGCACTCATGTCTCGCTCTGCAAATGGACAATATATCTGTATTTCAGGATACATGGATACTATTAATGCTGTGAACGTTTCTAACACATCAACAGGAGGACCGGATTTTATTCCAAGGAATGTGGCTACAGTAGATTATAATGGAAATATTAACAGTACAACTTTAATCTATGATACTTATAGTGGAGGGAAAATTCGTAGTGTTGCATCTGTTGATGGTACTCATTTTTGGACATCCGGAAATTCAGGAGCTATTCGGTATATGGCTTTGGGAAGTATTGGGAATACTACTCCTATTACCACAGCTCCTACTAATTCAAATGCTTTAGATATTTTCAATGGACAATTATATAACAGTGGTGACCATTCTCCGACAATTGGTCTAAGTAAAGTAGGTGTTGGTTACCCCACAACTACGATTGGTGGCAGTGGTCACGATACAACCTTAATGGCTGATACAAATTCAACATCTCCATTTCAATTTGTATGGTTAGTTCTTTCTCCTGGTGATACCGTGTGTTATGTTGCAAATCAACTATCCGGTGGTTTAGTAAAATATTCCTGGCGTAATGATTCGCTTATTAAATGTGGAGGAATTAATGGAGTTTATGTTGGAGTAACAGGTACTGTTAATTGTGCTGGAAATGTTGAACTTTTTTATTCTACATCTTCTTCAACAAGTTCTAATTCTGTCCTTAAATATATTGATTCAACAGGCTACATGGGACGTATGCATACCTTTTCTCAGCCTGCATTTATTTGGGGTATTACGAATTACTTTTTTAAAGGAATTAAGTTTTGTCCCTATCAAGACCTAACCATCACAAGCTCCCAAACCATTGCTGCAGGCTCCTATAATAACATTACCATCAGCAGTGGCGGGGTAGCTACGCTGTCAGGGAATATCAAGATAGTAGGCACTCTTACTGTCAATAGTGGCGGCACTTTGATTTGCGGGGCGCATAATGTCGTTGGGAATTCTGATTTCCAGAATGCTTTTGTATTGAATTCAGGAGCTACCCTGGAGATGGGTTCTGCCGCAGGTATCACTGCCAGTGCAGCCTCCGGCAATATTCAGACCTGTGCCAGAGTCTATAGCACCGGCGCAAATTATATCTATAATGGCACCGTAAACCAGGTTACCGGCAACGGGCTTCCTGCTACCGTGAATAACCTCACCATCGCTAATACAGGTTCGGCAGGAAACGATACCGTTCACCTCACTGCCGGAGTTACCGTTACCAATGACCTCACCATAACCTCCGGCGTTCTTGATGTTTCCTCAAACAATTATTCCATCACGGTGGACAGTAGTTTCTATAACAATGCCAGCTTCAGCGCAGAAGCAGGTACAGTAACTTTCAATGGAAGCGTTGCCGAGAATTTCCTCCCTGGTTCTTCCAGCTATTACAATGTCGTGATCAACAATACCGGCAATAGTTCAGTCTATCTGGAATCTGCCCTTACTGCCGCCAATAACATCACTATCAGTAATGGTACTTTGGATGTAACTACCAGCAATTATCCCATCAATGTAGCAGGAAACTTTACCAACAACTCTGCATTCGCATCTGAATCAGGAACTGTGACATTCAATGGAAGCGGCTCTCAATCCTTTACCCCAGGCTCATCAAACTATTACAATACTACCATAAACACAACTGGCGGCGGCACCGTTACCTTAGCCGGCAACCTGACCAATCTCCATGATATTACCATCACTACAGGTACTCTGGATGTTTCTTCCAGCAACTATTCCATCACTGTCAAAGGCAGTTTCTATAACAACGCCACCTTCAATGCCGAATACGCTCCCCTGACATTCAATGGAACTGCCAATGAGAACTTCCTTCCCGGTTCATCCAATTTCTATGCTGTGGTCGTAAACAATACCGGCAGTGACACGGTGAAGTTGCAATCGAATCTTACCGTAAACAATAACCTCACCATCACCAGTGGCACCTTCGATGTAAGCACCAACGATTACTCGGTGAATGTTGCCGGAAACCTTACCAATGGTGCACACTTCGATGCTGAGACTGGTACGGTGA
>JABDAW010000006.1:0-4612 GCA_013288905.1 Bacteroidota bacterium
TGGATGTATATGCGACGAGGAGCGTGAAGGAGACCAAGATGCCGAGGGCTTGTGTGCCGCCAAATTCGGATGCCGTGAAGATGAAAAAACCAAAGAATAAGATGACCGATGTATAGACCATGCTGATGCCGGTTTCATGAATTACCTGGGTAACGGTTTTGGAGATATTGAAGTGGTTTTGCTTTAATTCCTGGCGGTATTTGGTGAGGAAATACATGGTGCCGTCGGATGATATTCCGAAGGCGATGCTGAAAATTAAAATGGTGGATGGCTTGATGTGGATGTTGAAGAAACCCATCAGCCCGGCGGTAATCAGCAAGGGGATAAGGCTTGGAATAACAGATATTAAAACCATCCTGAAGGAAAAGCAGGAGCATGATGAATGCAATCAAGAGGATGGCGAGGAGGACGGATTCTTCGAGATTGAGGATGAGATAGTCATTGCCTTTGAGGAAGATGAGGCTGTTTCCGGTGATCTTGACATCATAATTTTCTTTGGGAAATATAGAATCTATTTTAGGACGGATGGAATCAATAATTTCTTTCATTCTTACCGAACCTACATCCGCCATCTGGAGGCTGATACGAGTGATTTGCCGCGCTGTGTCTATGAAGGAATGGAATTGATTGCCCTCTTCCTTGGTATTATCAACATACGGTTTCAAGTCCTCTAATTCAGAAGGAGCCGGGAGGATGTAGTACTTTGAGTCGCCATCTTTATAAGATTGATAGGAGAATTTAATACCTTCAACCAAGGAAACCGGCCTTGAAAAATAATCATAGTTGGACAGGATTTTTTCCAGCCCTCGAATCTTGTAAATAGTGTTGGCATTATTGGTGAAGACACCTTTCTTTTTGCGGGTATCAATGGAGATTTCAAAGGGCATCACACCCCCGAAATTCTTCTCAAAGAACTTCAGGTCAGTATAGATGGGATCTTTCTTGGGAATGTCATCAACCACATAAGCAATGGGGTGAATCAAGGTCATACCATAGATTGAAATTAAGATTAGCAGGGCGACGATAATGTAAATTCTTTTGCGGAAATGATGCACCCAATAATCAACTTTATCAAGGATTGCGGTGATTAATTTTCTCTTTAAATGGTCAGTATTTTTAGAAGAAGGAGTCTTCAGAAAACTAAAGACGATGGGGATAAGAATCAGGGAAATAAAGTAAGTCGCCATCACATTCAAAGCAGCCGTAACACCGAATTCCATCAACAAATGACTATTGGTAAAATAGAAAACCCCGAAGCCAATGGCAGTTGTAACATTGGCAAGCAAGGCACTGATTCCTACCTTCTCAATCATCCTCGTCAGGGCAAGCATCTTGTTGCCATGCTTGTTAAAGGAGTATTGGAATTTATTTAAAAAGATGATGCTGTTCGGGACTCCGATAACAATAATAATGGGAGGTATCAGACCAGTGAGAATGGTGATCTTATATCCCAATAAAACCATTGATCCGAATGACCAGATAACCCCTATTATCACAACAAGCAGTGCAAAGAACACTACATTGAAGGAGCGAAAGATGATCAATAATATAAGTCCGGTTACGAGTAAAGCAAGGACAAGAAAAAGTATCAATTCATTAACGACCTTTTGAGTAATGGCAGTTCGGATGAATGGCAGCCCTGAATAATGAATATCCAAGTCGTATATACTTCCGAATGCATTCGCCTTTTCTTTAATGGTTTTAATGATGGTGATCCGACTTTCGGTATTTAATTTCTTCTTATCGAATGTAATCGCCATAAGGTGTGCCCCCGTAGTTTTATTATACACCAATCCTTCATAGAAAGGCAGTTTCATCATCTCTGATTTCAAGCTATCCAATTCCTCTTGAGTCTTTGGAGTTGAAGCAATCACAGGTTTTAATTCGAATCGAGTCAGGCTGTCATTCCTGAATAGATGAAACATTCGGGCATCAGAAACGATCTCTTCTATTCCATTAATATTTTTCATTTCCTTGTTTAATTCATACCAATCATTGAACTTTTTAAGCTGATAAAAATCACTATCTTTAATCCCAACAACCATCACAGCACCATCCTCGCCAAAGGCTTCTTTGAAATGAAGATAATCCAAATAATCCGGGTCATCATTCGGAAGCACCCTTGCGAATTCGTAAGACAATTGGGTCTTAGTAGCTTCATAAGCCATGAACGCGGTAATGATTCCAAGCAATAGAATCAAGGTAAAGCGGTTACGAAGGATTATTTTAGCTATTGTTGCCCACATTATTGCATGATTTGAAATTATCTTTTAAACTTAAAAACCATTAAGTTTATTGCAAAACAAAAATGGCAGATAAAAAGATTTACCATCTCTTATCTGCCAATAATTGTTTATAAAATAAATCTATCTTCTATTCCGGAGAATTCCCCTCGGAATTAGGAGGGGTATTAATTACAGGTGTTTCAATAATTGGTTGAGAAGCCATATTTTCGGGCATAGAAGCACCAGGGGTTACGGGATTTTTACTATCTTTTCTTGGTCTTCCTCTCTTGCCAGCACCACTTGAAGTTTTAGGTTGATAATTGGAATAAGAACGAACCTCACCATCTGTAGAATCTATTCCTGAAGAAACCTTCGGAGCAAATTCTTTCTTTACATATCCCTTATACCCATGACGGAAACCAAATACTTCCTTAATTTGATCTACGAAATCCAGTTTTTCCCAAGTAAAAGCTTCGCATTCTTTAAATAATTTTCCATCACGATTACCTTTGTATTCCACTTTTATCATTTCCGGTTTCTTGCCAAAGTGTCCATAAGCCGCGGTGGGTAGAAAGATAGGATTCTTCAAACCAAGTCGCTTAACAATAGCTCCCGGACGCATATCGAAAATTCCTTTTACAATATTTGAAATCTCCGTATCACTATATTTTTTTCCATTTGATTTCTTAACCTTACAAGTATAGAAGGTATTAACATAAAGCCCGACTGGTTCTGCAACTCCGATAGCATAAGCTACCTGGACCAGACATTCACTGGCAAGACCTGAAGCAACAATATTCTTGGCGATATGACGACAAGCATAAGCAGCTGAACGGTCAACTTTTGAAGAATCTTTTCCGGAAAAAGCACCACCACCATGAGGAGCGCGACCACCATAGGTATCAACAATAATCTTTCTTCCAGTCAATCCTGTATCACCATGCGGACCACCAATTACAAAACTACCTGTAGGATTAATGTGAAACTTAATATTGGTCTTGAAATACTTTTTCATTTTATAAGGGAACCTCGCTCTGACTCGTGGAATGACATACTCAATCATATCCTTTGTAATTTGTTCAGTCATCATTATTTCAGCAGCACGACGATATTGTTCATTATCCTTTTCAGGTTTAATCCAGTCATCATGCTGTGTTGAAATAACAATAGAATCAATTCTTACAGGCTTCCCCCTGTCATTATATTCAATAGTTACCTGAGACTTGGCATCCGGACGAAGGTACTGCATCTTCTTAGGAAGACCTGTATTTCTGATTTTCTTCAGTTCCTTCAAAATCATGTGAGAAATTTCGAGAGCAAGAGGCATGTAATTGCGAGTTTCATTAACTGCATAACCAAACATCATCCCCTGATCCCCTGCTCCTTGATCTTCTTCCCTGCCACGCTCAACTCCACGGTTAATGTCGGCAGATTGATCATGTAAAGTAGTAATGACTCCACAAGAATCTCCGTCAAATTTGTACTCGGATTTTGTATAGCCGATGTTATTAATAACACGGCGTGCAACCTCCTGCACATCCACCTTAGCTTTCGCCTCGGGTGTGGTTTTTATTTCTCCTCCAATAACTACTAAGCCAGTCGTTACGAAAGTCTCGCACGCTACTTTTGCATTGGGGTCATATTTCAAATATTCATCCAGAACTCCATCTGATATTTGATCGGCTACTTTGTCCGGGTGTCCTTCAGACACAGATTCGGATGTAAATAAGTAAGGCATCTTTTTTTATTATTTTTAATTAAATTATTTTTTTAAGGGCTGCAAAATTCGCATTATTATTTGAATTACACAAATTTTAGTGAAAGATTATTTCTTTTTCCAAAAAATACTTAATACAAATCCTTACTCCTACATCCCATCTGCCAAAAAGTTAATTCATCTATTCCTATTTGAATATTCTTTTCAAACATACTCCGACATCGGAAATTAAACTAATCCGAGTAGATTTCATCTTATAAAAACTTCATAAAATCTTTGAAGTTTAACAGAGGCTTTATTTGCCGTTCTATTTTATTTTTATCTTTGCCGCTCTTAATAAAAAAACGACTTTGAAATTTACAGCATTACAAATCAGCAAATTGATTGATGGGGACATAGAAGGAAACCCCGAAGCTACCGTAAACAGGCTTTCTAAAATTGAGGAAGGCGAGGCAGGAACGCTTTCATTTTTGGCGAATCCTGCATATACGCCTTTCATTTATACTACTAATTCTTCGATCGTTATTGTCAATAAATCTTTTGTTCCCGAACATCCTGTTGTTGCTACTTTGATCCGAGTTGATGATGCCTATCTGGGTTTCACAAAATTACTGGAATATTACAATAAAGTCTATCGCGACAAGAAGGGAATTGAGCCGATGTCATTCAT